>ONYV01000235.1 GCA_900322105.1 uncultured Eubacteriales bacterium
AAGATCGGCTGTCCGCCGAGCTGATACATACCCACTTCAAAGGACACTCTCGTTCTGGTCGATGCTTTTTCAAAGATCAGACCGAGGGTTTTTCCTTCGAGGTACTTGTGCGGAATGCCGTGCTTTTGTTCATACTTGAGCTGATCGGCAAGGTTCAGAATGTCGATGATCTCCTCACTTGTCAGGTCAAGCATTTTCAGAAGATGTTTCATTTTTTACGCCTCCATTGTATTTTTAAGGATCGCTAAGCCCTTATCTATTTCATCATAGGTGATCGTCAGCGGCGGCAGCATTCTCAACAGATTTTTAGCGGTAAGGATCAGCAAGCCGTTTTGCAGGCATTTCGCCGCCATTTCCTTTGCGTTGTCCTTTTCGGTAACGATACCGATCATAAGTCCCTGACCGCGCACCTCTTTGACGTTGCCGATGTTTTGCAGCTTACTGCGGATGTATTCGCCTTTTTCACGAACGTCTTTCAAAAATGCAGGCTCTGCCACTCTTGAAAGCACTTCTCTTGCTGCTGCGCAGGCGATCGGGTTGCCGCCGAAGGTCGTACCGTGCTGACCGGGCTGCATCACGTTTTCTGTTTTATCATGACACAGACAAGCGCCGATCGGCAGACCGCCGCCAAGTCCCTTTGCCGCCGTCACAACATCAGGCTGCAATTCATATCCCTGATAGCAGAAGAAATGTCCTGTTCTGGAAATACCCGTCTGCACTTCGTCTATCATCAGCAGGATATCTTTTTCTTTGCAAAGTGCTGCCGCTGCTGTTACAAACTCTTTTTCAAGCGGCATCACACCGCCTTCGCCCTGAATCAGTTCAACAAACAGTGCGCAAACATCGTCTGTCAGCTTTGCTTTCAGATCGTCAATATCGTTTGCTTTGGCATAGTCAAACCCTTCCGTAAACGGAAAGAAGAAGTCGTGGAACACATCCTGTCCTGTAGCGGCAAGCGTAGTCACGGTCCTGCCGTGGAAAGAATTTACAAGCGTTACGATCTTTTGTCTGCCGCTGCCGTATTTATCAAAGCTGTATTTTCTTGCGATCTTGATTGCGCACTCGTTTGCTTCTGCGCCCGAATTACACAAGAACACTTTTTTCATACCCGACAGTTCGCACAGTTTTTTTGCCACATCCGTCTGCAGCGGAGAGTAATACAGGTTAGAAATATGCTGCAAAGTAGCCGCCTGTTCCGACACCGCCTTTGTCCATCCCTCATCGCAGTATCCCAGGCTATTCACGCCGATACCGCTGGTAAAATCAACATACTCTCTGCCCTCTGAATCCTTTGCGACAGCACCCTTACCGCTGACAAGCGCCGCATCAAACCTTCCGTAAGCGTGCACCATATACCGCTGCTCATCACTTTTGATCTCTTCAAATTTCATCTTACCCTTACACCTCTTTCTCTTGGGGCTTTGCCCCAAACCCCTTGTCTTGGGGCTTTGCCCCAAACCCCACCAGGGCTGCTCGCCCTGGACCTCGGCAGGGGCTCGAGCCCCTGCACCCGCAATTATTTTTCGGGGTTTTGATTATTGGTTATTTATTTTGTATTGCGAATCATTTATTCCGAATGCATTTATTCCGAATGCATTATTATAGAAATTTTTAATAGAACATGGTTCCGATACCTTCATCGGAGAACATTTCGATCAGGATCGAATGCGGGATTCTGCCGTCAATGATATGCGCTCTCTTCACACCTCGTCTGACTGCCTCCACGCAGCAGTCGATCTTCGGGATCATGCCGCCTGAAATGATGCCCTCACGCTTCAGTGACGGCACTTCGCTGACGTTCACGACAGGGATCAGAGTGCTTTCATCTTCTTTATTTCTGAGAAGTCCCTTGATATCGGTCATCAGAATGAGCTTGGCAGCTTTCATTTCGGATGCGATCCTCGCTGCGGCAAGGTCTGCGTTAATGTTGTACACATCGCCGTTATAACCGCCTGCAACAGTGGAAATGATCGGTACATAGCCGTTTTTGGTCGCATCCTCGATCACTTCGGTGTGTACCTCGGTGATCTCACCGACAAAGCCCAGATCCACGCCTGACGCTTTCTTCTCCGCCATGATCATACGTCCGTCCAGTCCGCACAGACCGATCGCTTTGCCGCTGTGCTGTTCCAGAAGCTGCACAAGACTTTTGTTCACCTTGCCTGCCAATACCATTTGAACGATATCGATCGTTTCAGCGTCCGTTACACGCAGACCGTTGACAAAACGGCTTTCTTTGCCGATCCTGTCAAGCATACTGCTGATCTCGGGACCGCCGCCGTGAACCAGCACAACATTGATGCCGATCAATTGCAGCAGCACGATATCGCTCATCACAGCGTCCTTGAGTTCGGGACTAATCATAGCATTGCCGCCGTATTTCACCACGATCGTTTTGCCTGCCCATTTCTGGATATAGGGCAAAGCCTGAATCAGGACGTTTGCTCTGTCCTGGTCGGAAATATGTTTCATTCTGCTATCTCCATTTCTATCCGCATAATGTATTATTTCTATCGGACAATGACCTGCGTGAGGTTACGTCAATAGGATGACAAAAGCGGTCGGTGAACCGCATTGTATTTGCGTTTGGATGACAAAAACGATTGATAGTGTCATATTGACGTATGCCGGTCACTGCTGTAAATTTTCACAGACAATGCTGTGCGGGGGAGCCTTAATATCAAATATCAGGTTCTGTAATCGCCGTTGATCTTTACATATTCATAGGTAAGGTCGCAGCCGTAGCTTTCGGCATAGCCCTCGCCGTCGTTTAAGTTTACAAGGATGTCGATCTCGTCTTCAGTGAGGATCGTTTTGGCGGTTTCTTCGGAAAAGTCAATGCCTGCGCCG
>ONYV01000234.1 GCA_900322105.1 uncultured Eubacteriales bacterium
TGTTGTCGTTCTCGGAATCCGTCAGGATTCCTGCGTCCTCCGCCGCGTCTTGCGAAAATCATCCTCGCAAACCTAAGTCTGCTTTTTATCAGGAATTAGGATGAAACACACATACTTTCGTATTTATTATTTCATAGTTACTATTTTACCGTAAAAGACAATATGATTTCAAGAGGGGGTTCCAGAATGAAAACTTTTTCGTCATTTTGCCGTTTTATTCTATTGCTGTTTATGCAGAGTGTCATAACAAAATTAAAACCACCGCTGATGACGTGCCCCCGAAAGTTAGACCAAGAATCTGATTTTTGGAGGTCGGGTCATGAAGTGGTGGTTTTATTCATCCCGGCTTATAATGTAAGTACCTTTCGGACAAGCCCGATTGTCGCGTCTATCGCTGGATCGCCTGCGGAATACACTTCAAGCGTAGCCATACCGTTTGCCTGATACTTCTGTCCTTCATTCGGGAACCACTCCTGCCAGACAGAGGACGGTATGTTGTTTTTTTGCGGTAGACAGAGCAAACTGATAATCTCTGCCGAACAAGTCTTTCATCACGCCGATTGCGTTTTCATGATCCGTCATTTTCTTTCCTTCGTTTTTGGCTTTTTGAAAACCATTGGCACGAATTGGATACCGCTTTCTGTCTGTACTTCGGCGGTTTTGATGAAACCGAGTTTTTCATATATCCCGACTGCGTACAACGACGAATTGACCGTGATCTTATCCTTGCCGCTGTCGGCGAGAAAGGCATTCCACAGCATTTTACCGACTCCCTGACGGTGATAGGCACCGTCCACAAAAAGCAGTGCGATATGGCTGCCCTCACTCCTTGATGCGAGTATCCCGATCAGATTGTCACCGTCAAACGCACCATAGGCGGAGAGCTGCGACAAAAAAACCTCGTCATGTATCGCATTCCAAAATGCCTGTGCTCCATCGGGCGGATAGTTCACCGCCTCATATTCATTGAATACCCTCCACACCAGCGGCAGGGCGTTATTTATCTCATGCTTTGTCAGTTTCCTTATTTCCATTATAATTCCTCCGTAAATTGCAGCAGCTTTTAATGCCCTCTGTGTTTTTCCTTGCGTTTTTGCTGTTTCAGCTCAAAAAGCCGCTGTTTTTCGGCTTCTTTCTGCTTGCGGGATCGCTGCTTACGCTCAAGCTTTTTTTCCTCATACTGCTTTTGCATAGCCTGCTGAGACTTGGTGCCGACCCCTGAGTTTTCAAGATGTTTATGTACGTTTCGCTGACGGCGTTTCGGGTTATCCGCCCTTTGCTTTATTTCTGTTTTTATAGGCGGGCTGAATCGCAGGTTATTGAAATATCTTAGGATAAAAGCGTATATTTCAGCATCGGTAGGCTCCGCACCGAATACCACCTTGCATACAGACAGCTTACTGCCGTCAAGCTCCTCGAATACACCCACCCAGAACGGCTCGTCAAAGTAGATAGTCAGTTTTGATTCAATCGTCATGGCTCATATATTGTTCGCAGAAATGCCGGACGTGCTTTTCTATATCCTGCATGATCTCCTGCCGGTACTGCGGTTGTCTGTCTGCTTTGGCGATCCATAGAGCAACGGGCGAGATCAGCTCGATCGCAAGCAGTTCGGGATCATCATCTTTGAATAAGCCCTTGCTCATCATGCCCTCGATGATCTTCGTATACATTAGCAGAAAACTAATAACTATTAGCTTTATTATAACTAACGATCATTAGTTTGTCAAGAGGATATTTTCTTATCTCTTTTTATAAAGCACAAGTTCGTTTTTTTTACCATTTCCTGTTCATAAAGTAATTGTCTGCCGTGCCATACAAACATTACTTTTATCATATAAAATCCCATTCTCAAATTGCTGTAAAGGGGTATAAAATATCTCGTTTTGCGATTTACAAATGAAAATGAACAGCTAAAACAATTTTTTCTGCAATCAATTTATTATTTTATACGCACACTTGTTTCATCGGTATCTGTGGTATATAATCATGTTAAAGCCGGACATGAGATAAAAACGCCTCTTACCATCATCAACGCTAATGTCGATCTGCTTGAGCTGGACGAAGAAAAAGAAGAACTGACTGAAATACGGCAGCAGACAAAACATCTTACAGAGCTGACAAACGACCTTGTTCTGCTCTCCAAAATGGAAGAACCCGGACATACTCTGCAAAAGATAGACTTTCCCCTGTCCGATCTTTTAAGTGAAACGGCAGCTTCTTTTCGCGCGCCCGCTGCCGAAAAAGATATTGCACTTGATATTCATGTTGAACCTGATATTACGCTTAACGGATCTCCCGATTCGGTAAGGCAGCTCATTTCGCTGCTGCTTGATAATTCCGTTAAGTATGCGCCGTCAGACAGTACGATAACTCTCAGTCTTACCACGCACAGAAAAACGGCTGTTCTTTGTGTAGGCAATAAAACAAAGGACACGATCAAAAGCGATGATCTTTCGCGTATATTCGACCGCTTTTACAGAACGGATACGTCCAGAAATTCCGAGACAGGCGGACACGGTATAGGTCTGTCCATCGCAAAGGCGATAACACAGGCGCACGGAGGCAGCATCTTTGCATCGACAAAAGGCGGTACGGATTTCAGTATAACGGTCAGACTGCCGATGTAAAACCAAACATAAATATTTCGGGGGCTGCCACTTTCTTAGTGCGACAGCCCCATTACAAGCAGCATTTCTGATACGGGCTCCGATCAGATCACGGCAAAGATAACCGATGAGGACGTCAGCGTTTCAAAGGACGAGGTCGAAAAGCTCACAAGGTGGACCCGGCAGCTTGCCGGCGCAGAGCCTGCGCTCCCGTGTTAGTTATGGGAACATTTTTCATTCCGACAGATAACAGCTTTCCAAAACTAAATTGGACCCGG
>ONYV01000232.1:0-3789 GCA_900322105.1 uncultured Eubacteriales bacterium
AAAAGGGTTTTCCCCGTGTGACTGCCCCGACAAAATTGATTTCCGTGAAAAAGCCCTTTGTACTCTTGTACAACACATCGGGTTATGATACAATAGTATTGAAAACGTCCCGAAGGGACAGAAAAAGGCTGCGGAGGGGTCATGATGCCAAACAAAAACGAAGAATTTGCAAAGCTGCAAAAGGAGTGCCTGTCTTGTCAGAACTGTGATCTTTGTAAAACACGCACCAATGTTGTGTTCGGTGTAGGAGTGGACAATGCGGAGGTCATGTTTATCGGAGAAGGTCCGGGCGAAAACGAGGACTTGCAGGGTGAGCCGTTTGTCGGACGGGGCGGTCAGCTGCTGGATAAGATGCTGGCGGCGATCGACCTTGACCGCCGCAAAAACATCTATATTGCCAATATCGTCAAGTGCCGTCCGCCGAAAAACCGTGATCCCCTGCCCGAAGAACAGGAACAGTGCATCAAATGGCTGAGAAAGCAGTTTGCGATACTGCGCCCGAAGATCGTTGTCTGTCTGGGACGGATCGCAGCGGCAAAGATCATCAAGCCCGATATCAAGATCATGAAGGAACACGGAATGTTTTTTGAAAAGGGAGGCATCCTGATGATGCCGATCCTGCACCCTGCCGCACTGCTCAGAAACCCGAACAACAAGCCTGCGGCGTTTGAAGATTTTCTGAAATTGCAGGCAAAGATCAGGGAAATATGCGACTATACCTACCCCGAAGAAGTCTGAAGCGGTATGCATCACCGCTTCACTTTGCGTCAAAACGAACAGCAGAACAGCAGAGAAAACGAAAAAGTTTATGCGACTTTCTTTGATAATAACTTTACTTTTGAGGAAAATAGTTGTAAAATAAAAACATCAAGAATCACGGCTGTGAAATAACAAAAAGGAGTAATATGATTATGAAAATTCTGGTTGAAACATCTGCCCGTCATGTTCATGTGACCAAAGAAGCATTGGCAACTCTGTTTGGTGAGGACGCTAAGCTGACAAACAAAAAAGATCTTTCCCAGCCCGGACAGTTCCTTTGCTTTGAAAAAGTAACGGTAGTTGGCCCCAAGGGCGAGCTTGCCTGTTCCATTCTCGGTCCGGAAAGACCCGATTGTCAGGTAGAGCTTTCCTTCACAGATGCCCGTAAACTCGGCATCGTTCCTCCTGTCAGAGAATCAGGCGATTTAGACAATACCCCCGGATGCAAGATCGTAGGACCCAAGGGTGAAGTAGAGATCTCCAAGGGCGTGATCGTTGCAAAAAGACATATCCATTTTGATCCCAAAACAGCAGAAGAATATGGTCTTAAGGATAAGCAGATCGTCAGTGTTGCAGTTGGCGGCGAAGGCAGAAAGTTAGTATTTGGCGACGTAGTTATCAGAGTCAGCCCCAAATTTGCACCTGCTATGCACATTGATACAGACGAAGCAAATGCTGCTGCAATCGCAGGCAACGTAGACGGTGAGATCATCGTCTGATCTGCATTTGCCGGTTTTCTCTTACCCTGATATAAGCGATGATAAGGCCGTTTTTCCGCTGGTGCAGTGGGATAAACGGTCTTTTGCTTTTATACAGCGGCATTGATAAAAATACAAATTGTATAATATACAGATAGTATTTAATTATATGTATAATTTTAGCAAATAATACAAATAGTATAATAGAGAGGGTTTGATACCATGCGTTTACAGCCGATCGTTTGTTCACTGCTGGATACCGATCTGTACAAGTTCAATATGGATCAGGTGATTTTCCATAAGCACACAGATCTTTGCGGCGAATACTATTTCAAGTGCAGGAATCAGGGAGTTACTTTTTCGGAAGAGATCGTTTCGGAGATCTGCGAACAGATCGACCACCTCTGCACACTGCGTTTTACAAAGGAAGAACTGGACTATCTGCGTTCGATCCGCTTTATCAAAGCGGACTATGTGGAATTTCTGCGTTTGTGGCATCCGATTCGTGAATATGTCAGCGTCAGCAGAAGCGAGAGCGGAGAACTGAGTATCGTTGTCAAAGGACCGCTGTTTTCAGCGATGCAGTTTGAGATCTATCTTCTGGAGATCGTCAACGAAGTATATTTCCGCATGACTTATGACTATGAAGCGCTGAAAAAGTCTGCGCAGGAGCGTCTGGATCAGAAGATCAGAGATTTTCGGAGCGGAAAATACACCTTCAAATTTGCAGAATTCGGCTGCCGCAGAAGATTGTCCCGTGAATGGGAGGATACGGTAGTCCGCAGGCTGGCACAGGAAACAGATAACTGTGTGGGAACGTCCAATGTCTATTTAGCGATGAAATATCACCTCATCCCGATTGGAACCTATGCGCACGAGTTTGTGCAGATGTATCAGGGCATCGACTCCATTCCGCTGGCATATACCAATCAATATGCGATGAAGGATTGGTATGATGAGTATCTGGGCGATAACGGCACGGCGCTGACGGATACGGTAACGACGGATCTGTTCTTGCTGGACTTTAACCGTTCGATGGTCAATAACTATTCGGGCGTTCGCCATGACAGCGGCGATCCATATGAATGGGGAGAAAAAATGATCGCCCATTACAAAAAATATGGCGCCGATCCCAAATCAAAACTGCTGTTATTCAGCGACAGTCTGGATTTTGACAGGGCGCAGCAGCTTTATGATTATTTTAAGGATAAAGCAAAAGTATCCTTTGGTATCGGGACGTTCTGTTCCAACGATACGCAGGAAGAAGCGCTGAATATCGTCATCAAGCTGCAGTATGTCAACGGTCGACCGGTGGCAAAGCTGTCGGATACACCGGGAAAAGCGATGTGTCGGGACAGCGAATATTTAGATTATCTTAAAAGATCGGTCGCTTTCCGCCTGAAACGGGAAGGCGCTGACAAAAATTGCTGTTAAAGGANNCTGTTAAAGGAGAGAGAAGAATGAAACACTTTTTGATCGTAGTGGATATGCAGAAGGATTTTGTAGACGGCGCGCTGGGTACTGCGGAAGCACTTGCCATTGTGCCGAAGGTCGCAGAGAAGATCAGACAGTTTGACGGCGAGATCTTTGCAACGCTGGATACGCATTTTGACGATTATATGAACACGATGGAGGGAAAAAAGCTGCCTGTAGTGCATTGTGTCAAAGAAACGGAGGGCTGGCAGCTTGACAGGACGGTTATGCAGGCGCTTTCCGAAAAGGGTTATACGCCTGTTGAAAAGCTGACTTTTGGCTCAACGGCGCTGCCTGAGCTGATACGCAAGGCAGCAGGGGAAGAAGTGTTTACAATCGAGCTGATCGGGCTTTGTACGGATATCTGTGTGGTATCGAATGCGCTGCTGCTGAAGGCGCATTTCCCCGAATGTGACATTTCGGTAGACGCTGCCTGCTGTGCAGGCGTGACACCTGAGCTGCACAAGGCTGCTCTTCAAACCATGCAGAGCTGTCATATTCAGATCAATTGACGGTCTGAGCTCCATATATACACAAACAAACGGCACGAACACCGCAGAACGATGTTCATGCCGTTTGTTTTTATGCTGTGTGTTTCAAAAACGAGCAGATGTTTAGTTGCCTGCGCCGCCGCTAAATTTCATCTTAACGGAATTCATCTTTTGCTGTTCGGCTCTGTCGGGAGAATACCAGCCCTTTTGCGACATTTTGTCATAGATCTGCGACTGCATACACAAAGAGGAATTCAGCGCATTGGAGAAGGTTTGATGCACGTCTGAGCAGGAGGATTCAATGGTGCCGTGCATAAACAGGTCGCATACGCCCTTTTCGAGCAGCAGCATATTTTCCATCAGATTTC
>ONYV01000232.1:3804-8069 GCA_900322105.1 uncultured Eubacteriales bacterium
TCCATATCCGATTACCTCCTTACAGTAAACCGTAAAAATTCTGAAACAGCGTCTGGTGCGATTGCTGAAGCTGCTGTACCAGACTTCGCAGCTCAGGATCCTGCAGCTTGTTCATGGTTTCACTGCACTGCGCCATAAAATACTGTTCATGACCCAGCGCATCCTCAACATAAAGCAATTCTTTGCTTGTCATATTGTTGATATCCTCCTTCGATTCCTTATGGTCCTGTTCCCGACAAACGTCACGTTTTCTCTGCGTTCAACGCTATCGGGTAATGATAGTATGTGTCTGTCGGGAGAAAACTATACAGGGAAAACGCAATACTTTTCAACATTATCACGTTGAAAAGTTGAAAAGTCGAAAATTATCATGAGTTTTTTAATAAATATCAGACAAAACAGGGGAATCTGTCTGATAAATGACGAAAAAGCGCAAAAAATGCCCACAGCGGATGTCAGCTGTGGGCAGAAAAATGATTTTTCAATGTGGGGCTTTATGAGAAATAAGCAACACCGCTTTCAAAGATCTGCTGATCCTTTTCAAAAGGAACGTTGAAATAGAGGTGATCGCCTTTACGTTCGGAATGTCCCATCTTGCCGAGTACACGTCCGTCAGGGCTTGTGATGCCCTCGATGGCACATACAGAACCGTTCGGATTGTATTCGATGGTGGAAGCAACCACTCCGTTCGGGTCAACATATTGTGTGGCGACCTGACCGTTTTCGATCAGGCGGCGGAGCATTTCGTCATTTGCCACAAAACGTCCTTCACCGTGAGAGATCGGTACAGCGTGGATATCGCCTGCATTGACTTTTGAGAACCACGGCGATTTTGCAGAAGTCACTCTGGTATATGCCATACGGGAGATATGTCTGCCGACCGTGTTGAAGGTCAGGGTCGGATCGTCGGGCTTCAGGTCAACGATCTCACCATAAGGCACAAGACCTAATTTGATGAGCGCCTGGAAGCCGTTGCAGATGCCGAGCATCAGACCGTCACGGTGTTTCAGCAGGTTGTTGACAGCCTCCGAGATCCTTGGATTGCGGAAGGTAGTAGCGATAAACTTGCCTGAGCCGTCAGGTTCGTCACCGCCTGAGAAGCCGCCCGGCAGCATGATGATCTGGGACTGCTCGATCAGACGTACCATTTCATCGATCGTTTCTTCGATGTCGGAGGGTTTCAGGTTTCTGACGATCAGAAGCTGCGGTTCAGCGCCGGCTTTTTCAAAAGCTCTGGCTGTATCCACTTCGCAGTTTGTACCGGGGAACACAGGGATGAACACCTTCGGCTTTGCTGCTTTGATGGCAGGAGAAGCGGTGTTTCGTGCGGCATAGAGCGGAATGTCATATGCATTTTCGGGGCAGGCAGCGCCTACGGGGAACACGCTTTCTAATTTGCCTGTCCAGATTTCGATCAGTTCATCGATCGAAAGTGCTTTTCCGTTGACGGTGATCTGTCCGTTGTCGGAAGTTGTGCCAAGTTCATAATATGTCACGCCGCTGTCAAGTGCTGCGCCGTCCGCCAACTCAAGCACCAGAGAACCGTTCAGCGGAGCAAAGAGTTCGTCGTTTGTCAGCGTATTGGCAAAGGTGAAGCCGATCTTGTTGCCGAAAGCCATCTTTGCAACGGCAGCGGCAGCGCCGCCTTCCTTGACGGTATAAGCGGAGAGTACCTTTCCGCTGCTGATCAGCGCATAGACTGAGCGGTACATGGTTTTTAACGCTTCCCAATCGGGCATCAATGACGCTTTATCTTCGGGAACAGGTACATAGATGACCTTTGAGCCGCTCTTTTTGAATTCGGCGGAGATCGTTTTAGACGCTTTTGTCATAGCAACGGCAAAGCTGACCAGTGTCGGCGGTACATCCAGATCTTCAAAAGAACCGGACATACTGTCTTTGCCGCCGATAGAGGGCAGACCTAATTTGATCTGAGCGACCAGTGAACCGAGCAGCGCAGCGGCAGGCTTGCCCCAGCGTGACGGGATGTCGTGCAGACGCTCAAAATATTCCTGGAAGGTCAGTCTTGCGGTCAGCGGATCGGCGCCGATGGCAAGCAGCTTGGAAAGAGATTCAACAACGGCATAAGCAGAGCCGTGGAACGGGCTCCAGCGGGAAATGCCGGGGATATAGCCGTATGCCATAGCGGTTGCGTCGTCAGTTTCTCCGTGCAGGAGAGGGAGCTTTGCCGCCATAGCATCCTGCGGAGTGAGCTGTGTCACGCCGCCGAAGGGCATCAGAACGGTCGCAGCGCCGATGCTGCTGTCGAAGCGTTCGCAAAGACCTTTCTGTGAGCAGCATTTCAGGTGCTTTCCTGCGGTAGCACTGATCGGTATCGGGAGCAGTGATATAAGCGTTTGCGGTTTGTGTGACGCCGTTGGTGTTGAGGAACTTTCTGCTGAGGTCAACGATCGTTTTTCCTCTCCACTGCATGGTAAGACGCGGATCTTCCGTCACAACGGCAACGGCAGTCGCCTCTAAGTTTTCTTTTCCTGCTTCGCTGATGAAGCGTTCCACGTCATCAGGAGACAGCACGACCGCCATTCTCTCCTGAGATTCGGAGATCGCAAGTTCTGTACCGTCCAGTCCGTCATATTTTTCGTCACTTTATCGAGATCGACCGTCAGACCGTCCGCAAGCTCTCCGATTGCAACGCAGACGCCGCCTGCGCCGAAGTCGTTGCAGCGTTTGATCATCGTAGAAACGACGCTGTTTCTGAACAGTCTTTGTATCTTTCTTTCGGTAGGCGGATTACCCTTTTGTACCTCTGCGCCGCAGGTTTCGATCGAGTCCATTGTGTGCGCTTTGGAAGAACCTGTTGCACCGCCGCAGCCGTCACGTCCCGTTCTGCCGCCCAGCAGGACGATCACATCATCGGGAGCAGGCACTTCACGGATGACGTTCGATTTCGGAGACGCACCGATCACGGCGCCGATCTCAAGGCGCTTGGCAACATAGCCCTGGTCATACAGTTCTGTGACCTGACCTGTCGCCAGTCCGATCTGGTTGCCGTAGGAGCTGTATCCTGCGGCGGCGCCTGTGGTGATCTTGCGGGAAGGCAGCTTTCCTGCCATTGTTTTTTCAAAAGGAACGGTCGGGTCGCCCGAACCTGTCACACGCATTGCCTGATAAACATAGGCGCGTCCCGAAAGCGGATCACGGATTGCTCCGCCAAGGCAGGTCGCAGCGCCGCCGAAAGGCTCGATCTCTGTCGGGTGGTTATGAGTTTCGTTCTTGAACTGTACCAGCCACTGTTCGGTCTTGCCGTCGATGGTGACAGGCACTTCGATGGAGCAGGCATTGATCTCATCACTCTGATCGAGGTCGGGGATCAGCCCTTGTTTTCTGAGCAGTTTCATGCCTGTCAGCGCCATATCCATCAAAGACACATCTCTGCTGCTGTTTTTGCCGTAAAGCTCGTCACGGCTGTCATAATAGAGTTTGAGCGCATCCTCGATCGTCTTTGTCAGCGCACCCTTTTCGATCTCGATCTTTTCCAGACGAGTCAGGAAGGTGGTGTGGCGGCAGTGATCTGACCAGTAGGTGTCGATCACACGCAGCTCTGTCACGGTCGGGTCACGGTGTTCATCGTCGCGGAAGTAGTCGCGGCAGAATTTCAGGTCAGACAGCGTCATAGCAAATCCCATAGAGTTGAAATACTCCTGCATCTGCTCATCATCCCAACGGATGAAGCCTTCTACAACGGCAACATCCTGCGGACGATCTGCTTTCATATCGAGTGACTGCGGTTTTTCTAAGGATGCTTTTCTGGATTCTACGGGGTTGATGAGATAGTGCTGGATCTTCTCGAATTCCTCATCCGTGATATCTCCTTTCACGGCGATGAGCTTGGCGCTGAGGACTTCGGGTCTTTCTCCCTGTGTCAGCAGCTGAACGCATTGCGCAGCAGAATCTGCGCGCTGGTCGTACTGACCGGGAAGATATTCCATGGCAAACAAGCGGAAGTCTTTATCTTCGGGCAGGATCTCATCATAGACGATATCCGCATTGGTTTCGCTGAAGATGGTATTCTTTGCTTTTTCAAAGCTGTCGCCTTCCAGACCGCTGATATCATAGCGGTTGATGATACGTACTTTTTCAATTGCCGTAAGACCGAGGTTGTTTCTCAGGTCTGCCATGAGGTTAGACGCTTCTACGTCAAAGCCGTCACGTTTTTCTACAAAAATTCTTTTTACAGCATCCATTTTGCACACCCATTTCTCATGATTCTATTGTGCTTTCAAGAGTATTCTCTTCCTGCACTC
>ONYV01000231.1 GCA_900322105.1 uncultured Eubacteriales bacterium
TGACGGCATTCGGATTTGCTTCGATCGCCTGACGGCAGAGATCGTTCACCATGTCCTCCGAAAGACCTGCCATATCACTGTCAGAGATCAATTCGGAAGGCTTCTTTCCTGTTTCGAGCATCTTGTCAAGGGTCGATTTCGCCATATTCATGCGAATTTTGCCGCCGTCAAGGAGCTTGATAAGTTCATTCAGGCTTTCCGCACTGACTTTGATATCAAACTTTTCCTTTTCGGATTCATTCTCTACGGTGCGGAAGATCTGACCGATGATAAAGTTAGCGGCAGTTTTTGGTGTTTTGGTGTCTTCAATCGCACGCTCAAAGTATTCTGCGACCTTGCGGTATTTCACCAAAAGCTGAGCGTCTTTTTCGGGCAGACCAAGTTCCTCCACATAGCGATCCAGTTTTGCCGCAGGAAGTTCGGGAAGGGATTCCCTGATCTTTTCGACTTCCTCTTTCGGCACATGAATCGTCACAAGATCGGGGTCACGGAAATAGCGGTAGTCGTTCGCATCCTCTTTTCCTCTCATGCTGGAGGTGGTATTGCTCACGTCGTCATAGCGCAATGTTTCCTGAATGACCTTTTCGCCGCTTTCGATCAGATCGACCTGACGGTTATATTCATATTCCATTGCCTTTGCGATAAAGCTGATGGAGTTCATATTTTTGATCTCGGTACGGGTACCGAGTTTTTCGCTGCCTTCGGGACGAACGGAGATATTGACATCACATCTCATAGACCCTTCCTGCATCTTGCAGTCGGAAACGCCGATATAGCGCATGATGAGCTGTAATTTTTCGACATACTCTTTTGCTTCATCGACAGAGCGGAAATCAGGTTCGGTGACGATCTCAATGAGCGGTACGCCGCCGCGGTTATAGTCGACCATTGTACTTCCTCTGCTGTGAACGAGCTTACCGGCATCTTCTTCGATGTGTATCCGCAGGATACGGATCTTTCTGCCGTTGGAGAGCCGGATATAGCCGTGATTGCAAAGCGGCATATCATACTGAGAGATCTGGTATGCTTTCGGAAGGTCGGGATAGCAGTAGTTTTTTCTGTCCATCTTGGAGATCTCCGCGATCTCACAGTTGGTGGCAAGACCCGCACGGATCGCATATTCCACGACACGTTTGTTCAGCTTCGGGAGCGTTCCGGGCAAGCCGATACAGATCGGGCAGCAGTGAGTATTCGGTTCGCCGCCAAACTGAGTGGTACAAGAGCAAAAGATCTTTGTGTTGGTAGCAAGCTCCACGTGTGTTTCAAAGCCTGCGACTAATTCATATTTCATAATATTGTTCTCCTTTCTCCCGTACTCAGAGCTTCACGCCGAAATCGGCGGAGCGATAGAGATCGGCGGCATTTTCATACTGCCAGGCGGCATTGATGATCTTTGCTTCGGCAAAGCGGTTTCCGATAAGCTGCATACCGATGGGCATTCCCTTTGCGTTATAGCCGCAGGGAACGGACACCGCAGGCAGACCTGCGATATTGACAGGAACGGTACAGATATCTGTCAGATATGTTTCAACAGGGTCGCTGACGGCATGACCGTTTTCAAACGCCGTCATCGGAACAGTCGGCGCTAAGATCACATCGCAGGCGGCAAAGGCATTTTCAAACGCCCTGACGATCGTACCGCGCAGGTTCTGCGCCTTTTTATAGTAAGCGTCATAATAGCCTGAACTCAGCACATACGTTCCGAGCAGGATACGTTTTTTGACTTCATCACCGAAGCCTGTGCTTCTGGTCTTTTTGATCATATCGTTGACATCGCTGTAGCTTGCCGCCTTATAGCCGTAGCGAATGCCGTCATAGCGTCCGAGGTTGGAGCTTGCCTCTGCGCAGGCAAGGATATAGTAAACAGGGAGGGCATATTTCAGCGCAGGAAGATCAAAATAGACAATTTCTGCGCCGAGGGAACGGTAAATGTCCGCTGCTTTTTCCACTGCTTCTCTGACATCCTCACGCACGCCGTCCATATACTCTCTTGCAACGCCGATCTTCATGCCTTTGATACTGTTTTTCAGCGTATCGCAGACAGGCGCGCCTTTTCTTCCCTGAGAGGTGGAATCCATCTCGTCATATTTTGCAACAGCGTCAAACACGATCGCCGTATCTTCCACGCTTGTGGTGATCGGTCCGATCTGATCGAAACTCGAAGCATAGGCGATCAGACCAAAACGGGACACTGCGCCGTAGGTCGGTTTCAGACCAACGATACCGCAGAAGCTGGCAGGCTGACGGATCGAACCGCCCGTATCGGAACCAAGACCATAGACTGCGATATTGCCGCCGACAGCCGATGCTACGCCGCCTGAGCTGCCGCCTGCGACATGGCCGATATTGTGAGGATTCTTTGCGCCGCCGAAATAAGACGTTTCGCAGGAAGAACCCATAGCAAACTCATCCATATTTGTCTTGCCGAGCAAGACGGCATTCTGCGCTTTCAGGATCTTCCAGACCGTTGCGTCATAGATCGGCACATAGTCTTCCAATATTTTAGAGCAGCAGGTTGTGCGGATATTTTCGGTAGAAATGTTATCCTTGAGGGTCATCGGGATGCCTTCGAGCAGAGAGATCTCTTCTCCTGCGGCGATCTTTTTATCTACTGACGCAGCGGCAGCCATCGCTGTTTCGGGCGTAAACGTAACATACGCGTTGAGAGCGGCATTGTCACGTGCAGATGCGTCAATATAAGATTGTGTCAGCTCCTGACAGGAGATCTGCTTTTCTGTCAGCATTGTATGGAGCTTCAGGATCATACTTTCACTCATTCTTTTTTCACCTCTGAGAGTATTAGACTTCTTCGGGAACTGGAGAAGTGCCGTATTACGCAGGATATTTTGTGCCGGGCGAAGCGTCTCGAGTGCAGCACTACTTGGTGTAATGCAAGGGAGAGACACAATGCAAGGGAGAGACACAAAGCCCGGTGCAAAAGAGACAAGTAAGACGGTGCTTCGGAAGTTTCCGAGGAAGTCTATTATTTCATAATATTCTTAACCAGGAAGCAGCCCTCGTCGCTGTCCTTTGCGTTTGCAAGGATCTTTTCCCGCGGGTAAGACGGCACTACTTCGTCCTCACGCAAAACATTGGAGAGGTTATTGATATTATCAAAATCCACTCCTTCATCAGAAGCGTTATTGATGGTATCTGCAAAGGAAATGATCCTGGACATATCCTCTGTCAGCTGTTCGATCTCATCCTCTGCCACAAAGAGCTTTGAAAGGATCGCAATTTTCATGATTTCTTCTTTATCGACCATTTGGGTTCACTCCTATCTCCCGTAAGACTTTCACAAAGTCCTGCTGTCAGTCTTTGCGGATCGGGATGCCGCCGAGCGGTGATGAGCCGTCATCGTCATCATCATATTCGTCATCCTCATATTCATCCGTATCATAATCGTACGTATTATCGTCAAGCTGACCCTCGTCCTCATCTTCGTACTCGTCATCCTCATCATACTGCTGTTCGTCCTTGCCGACAGCAAAAGGATTGTCAGGACCTTTTTTGACGAGTGCTTCAAGAGCTGCGTCTGCTTGATAGGAAGCGGCATTGGCGTTGAAAGCGTCTTCGGGTCCTTTTTTGATGAGGTTTTCGAGCGCGTCATGCTCCACAATCTGATAATCGACCAATTTCGGGTCAGTCGCCTTTGGCATAACGATAGGCTTTTCGGGCTTGAAATTTGCCCTTGCCTGTCTGCGCTTTTCTTCTTCCTCTGCCTTTGTCCACTGGTAATAATGCACATCGATCTGCTTCACCCTCTCAACAGCTGTGACAGTACGCTTTTCTGCCATATCGTCAAAGGTTATTTCGCAATCCGTACGTCTACCAAAGGTTGCTTTTTGCAGGTGTACTTTCTGATTCGGATTGACACGAAACAGAATCAGCAGTCCAACACCCGCCCCGTCGAGCAGACCGGCAATCAGGTGACTGGCCGGCAAAACATTGTGCAGATACATCTGGGTCAGGAGAACAGAAGCTCCGCAGTTTGGAATCAG
>ONYV01000227.1 GCA_900322105.1 uncultured Eubacteriales bacterium
CAGTCCCAATGTGGCCGTTCAACCTCTCAGTCCGGCTACCGATCGTCGCTTTGGTAGGCCGTTACCCCACCAACTGGCTAATCGGACGCGAGCCCATCTTTCAGCGATAAATCTTTGGTATTCCGACCATGCGATCAGTATACTTCATGCGGTATTAGTGCTCTTTTCAGAACATTATTCCCCACTGAAAGGCAGGTTGCTCACGCGTTACTCACCCGTCCGCCACTAAGTTAAAAAAGCAAGCTCTCTTAACTCCGTTCGACTTGCATGTGTTAGGCATGCCGCCAGCGTTCGTCCTGAGCCAGGATCAAACTCTCAAAACTATTGTATCTAAACAGCTTTCGCTGTTCAAACCTTGTTTCGATCGAGTTTTTGGCTCAATACTAACTTAACGCTTCTGCGTTATTTTGTAAAAATTGAAAAGTACATACTTCTCAAAGTAATTACAGGTTCTTGTTTGTCTTTACGTTGTTTAATTTTCAAGGTCCTTGCCGTCGCTCCTGAACTTTCGCTCTCTCGCGGCGACTTTTTTCAAAGTTTTTTTCGGATGTCTTTGCAGACGATCCCGAAACGCTCTTTTTTTGCTTTCAGCCCATCAGTGAACTTCTTTTCCGCAAGCAGGTTTTCAGTCAAGTCCTTTTCTTCCGAAATTCGCTGTTCATGCAGGTTTTCAGCTTTTTTCTGTTCTCTCGTGCGACAGCTTTGTTATCATACCATCTTTTTCTTCTTTTGTCAACACCTTTTTTCTGATTTTTTTCCGTTCATTACGAATTGTATAATTTATTTCATCTTTTCATCCTTTTTCCCGTTTTTTACTTTACAGTTTGTTGATTTCGTGACAAAAACCTGCCTTACCCAAGCCCCTTCCGTTTTCTGTCCAATCTTTCCCGCCACGACTATTTTATGATATGACCACTGCTATCAAATACTGTGCTGCGATCACTTAGGGCAACACCGCACAAAGACCGCCTGACGGCTTAGTGCGGTGTTGCCTTAGAACAGATCAGACTGCTTTCTCCCGAACATCCCCGGTCATAATAATATACAATTTGTATTTTATCTTAATATTTATACTTTTAGTATTTTCAGACCTTCCTGAGCGTTCCGTTTTCAATCTCAACAACGCTGCCTTCTACTATATCCTTTTCATAAAGCTCGGCATCTCTCACTTTTACTGTTACGCTGTTTTTGCCGTCCTCGTCCGTCAAAACCACTTCACAGCACAGCTCCGCTCCTTCGGGCAGCCCCTCACAGCCGAAGTCCGGCTCAATGATCTCTTTTACGATATACATCGCTTTCACTCCTTTTTGTTTGATATTCGATATTATATCATTTCTGCTGTTTCCCGACAATCCCTTATCCGAAAAACCGCACGCACATCACTGCCATGATCATGCTTGTCAGATCTGCTGCCAGCGCCGCAGGAATGGTGAATCGAGTTTTTCGGATGCCGATCGCTCCGTAATAAACGGCAATCGCATAAAATGTTGTTTCTGTTGAGCCTGCCATCACCGACGCTGTTTTTCCGATCAGACTGTCTGCTCCATACTGCTGCAAGAGCGTATTCAGCAGCGCATACGATCCGCTTCCTGTCACAGGCCGCATGATCCCTAACGGCAGCACTTCCGCAGGACATCCGATCATATTGCACACAGGCGACAGCCATTCCGATATCATTGCAAAAAATCCCGATCCTTCCAGCATCGTTACGGCGATAATGAGCCCGACAAGGGACGGTGCAACAGACAACAATGACGCAAAGCCTTCCTTTGCGCCGCTGACGAAGCTGCCGAACACATCCGTTTTATGAAATATCCCATACAGAACGATTCCTAAAATGATGGTCGGAACGGCGTAAGTACCGAGCTTTTCCGTAGTCTTCCCTCCTTTTTCCTGCGTGAAAACAATTTAACAAGCAGCAGCCCTGCCGCTAACGCCGTCAGGGACGCTGCCCACGTATACGTCAGTATCCCATAGGGAGATGCACTGCCGCACGCCTTTCTCAGCGCTGCCACCGTGGCAGGGATCAGCTGTACAGATGCCGTATTCATCACCACAAAGGCGATCATACTGTTATTTGGCGCCGTTTTGAGCGTATTGGTCTTTTGCATCTCCTTCATCGCTAAGATCCCTAACGGCGTTGCGGCATTTCCCAGACCAAGGATATTTGCCGTGACATTGGCGCACACTGCCTGCATTGCCCTGCTGTCTTTCGGATAGTCCGGCATCAGAGCGCAGAGTATCGGTGAAAGCATTTTAGAAAGCAGCCGTGTCAAACCGCTGTTTTCCGCCGCCTTCATCATGCCGCTCCATAAACACATCACCCCTGCCATCGACAGCACCAGACGCACCGCCTTATCCGCCCCTTCGCTCACCGCTGCACACAGTTCTTCCATTCTCCCTGTCACTGCCGAACACAAAAAACTGACAGCGATCATCCCGACCCAGATATAATTCAGCATCCCATCTCTCCTCTCAGCGCCGG
This sequence comes from uncultured Eubacteriales bacterium, assembly GCA_900322105.1. Taxonomy (GTDB): domain Bacteria; phylum Bacillota; class Clostridia; order Oscillospirales; family Acutalibacteraceae; genus UBA1213. The sequence continues at coordinate 2,486 of ONYV01000227.1, forward strand.
ATACAGTTGTTTTTCCTTGTCCTGCGCATTGGTAAAATTTCATAAAAATAAGATCAAAATGTATGTGATACCCTGCCGGACAGTGCCATACATCAGGTATATTATCCATAAATAGGTTATTATTGTACCTATTCCCAAATGTTACGGATTTGTTATTATTGTATTATTTTTTTCGTTTCATTTTTCTGAATCATTATATAAACCCTTGATTTCATCAATGCTTTCGAGCTTTTCCGCTTTTATGCAATTTTCTGCTTTTCTCAAATTAGAATACAATAATTCAATTTTTTCATCACTTTTTTTCATTTAGCTATTGACAAAATAATCTTAAAATAGTACGATATATATAAATCTTAGTATGCATTTATTGATTTTTTAATGAAAGGAGCGGTACATCATGAGAGCTATCGGCTGCGTAAGACAAATTGACAAACTGGGAAGACTGGTACTGCCGTCAGACATCCGCAAAATGCTGAATATCAGGGACGGTTCGGATTCTGTTGAATTTTTTGTGGATGACAATTGCGTCATTATCAAAAAGTATCGTCCCGCGTGCATCTTTTGCAACTCTCCCTTCAATCTTGTCAATTATAAGGATCAATCCATTTGTGAGTCGTGCGTAGATGAGATCAAAAACAGATGATCCATCCCTTTTGCCTGCGCTCCCCATGCTCCTGTCTTTTTTTCGGCAGGAGCTTTTTTCTGTCCTTTTTATCCTGCGCATCTTAAGGCAATACCGCACAAAGATAGTGCCGCAGATGCGCTGTCAGATTTTTCGTCAGATTGTACAGAAATTCCGAAGGCATACTGACGTATGTCGA
>ONYV01000225.1 GCA_900322105.1 uncultured Eubacteriales bacterium
CTAAAACCGCCGGATTTGTATGAAGAACGTATTCAAAGAACAACAAAGCAGACGTTTCCGAACCGTCGGAAACGTCTGCCTGATTTTGTGTATATTAGACTTCCTCGGAAACTTCCGAAGCACCGTCTTACTTTGTCACGAGCGCCATTGTGTCACGGGCAATGACAAGCTCTTCGTTGGTGGGAATGACATAAACCGCAACAGTAGAATCGTCCGTAGAGATCTTGCCTTCCTTGCCGCGGATCATCTTTTCATTGAGTTCATCGTCAATCTTCACACCCATGAACTCCAGCGCATGACAAACGCTGCTGCGGTGTGAGCTTTGGTTCTCGCCGATGCCTGCTGTAAAGACAATGGCATCCACGCCGCCGAGAACAGCCGTATAGCTGCCGATATATTTCAGAATATCGTATTCAAGAATGTCGATAGCGAGCTTTGCTCTTTCGTTGCCTGCTTCTGCGGCAGCCGTAACGTCACGGTCGTCAGAAGAAATACCCGAAATGCCGAGGAAACCTGACTTCTTGTTGAGCATGGTGTCCATTTCTTCTGCGCTGAGGTGTTCCTGCTCTGCGATGAAGGTAACAACGGAAGGATCAAGAGAACCTGTTCTGGTACCCATCATAATACCGTCCAGCGGCGTCAGACCCATGCTGGTGTCAATGACTTTGCCGTCCTTGATGGCAGTGATGGAAGAACCGTTGCCAAGGTGACAGGTGATCATCTTGATATCCTTGAGATCCTTGCCCATGAGTTCGGCGCAGCGGTGAGAAACATAGCGGTGAGAAGTTCCGTGGAAGCCGTAACGGCGAACGGCATACTTTTCATAGTATTCATAAGGAACAGGATAGATAAATGCCTTTTCGGGCATGGTGGAATGGAAAGCCGTATCAAATACCACTACCTCAGGCACTTTGTCACCGAATACCTCAAGGCAGGCGCGGATGCCCTGAACATGAGCGGCATTGTGAAGCGGTGCCAGCGGGATCAGGCTTTCGATGCCCTTGATAACATCTTCGTTAACAATAACAGATTCACTGAACAGAGAACCGCCCTGTACGATACGGTGACCGACTGCGGCAACCTCGTCCAAAGACTTGATCACGCCGTATTCTTCACTGATGAGCGCATTTTTGATCTGTACAAACGCTTCTGTATGGTTTGTCATGGCAACGTCCGTTTCAAACACTCTGCCGTCGCCTGTGCTGTGTTTGAAGTGACCGTCAATACCGATCCTTTCGCAGTTTCCTTTGGCAAGAACGCTCTCATCGGTCATATCGATGAGCTGATATTTCATGGATGAGCTGCCTGCATTGATAACAAGAATTTTCATTTTTTGTCAAACCTCCTGAATTTTGATTGCAAAATACGTAGTATATATATATAATATAATACAAAAGCGCAATGATTTCAACCTATTTTTTGCGAAATCCCATATTTTTTCAGAGTGAACCCGAACCGCTCTGATAAAAAATATCAACCGAGGTGAAACACATGACGGTCGGCGGCGTGATCTGCGAATTCAATCCTTTCCATAACGGACACCGCTATCTTCTGCAAAGGATGCGTCAGGACGGTACAGACGGCATTGTCGCCTGCATGAGCGGCAGCTTTACCCAGAGGGGCGAGCCTGCGGTCTTTGATAAATACGTGCGCACCCGTGCAGCTCTGCAAAACGGCGCCGATATAGTGATCGAACTGCCAAGTATTTTCGCCTGCGCAGGCGCAGAACGGTTTGCATTCGGCGGCGTGTTTCTGCTCAGCGCTATGGGCTGTGTCGATCGGCTGTATTTCGGCAGTGAATGCGGTGAGATCAGGCTGATACAGTATACAGCGGAGATCCTGTCAGGCAAGGAATTTTCGGCAGTTCTTCAGGACTATATTCAAAGCGGCGAGACCTTTGCCGCTGCAAGAGAAAAGACTGTCCGCAGCGTGGCAGGCGACAAAGCGGCAAATATACTGACAAATCCGAACGATATCCTCGGCACAGAATACTGCAAAGCGCTCCTGCGTCTGAATAGCCCGATAAAGCCTGTATGCATTCGGCGAAGCTCCGTTTTGCACGACAGTCCTTTACCAAACGGCAGCTTTGCTTCAGCATCCTTTCTGCGACGGGAATTATATCAAGGTAACGATATTTCACCATTCATCCCCGAAAACACACATCAGGTTGTCCTTGCATCAGCGCAGTCTTTACCGAAAAGCAGCCGCATGGCAGCGCTGGAGGGCGCAATGCTCTACCGCCTGCGGATGATGTCACAAAACGAGCTGCGCTCCTTGCCCGACATCAGCGAAGGTCTGGAAAACCGCCTGTACACCGCCATTCAGAGAGGAACTTCCATAGAAGAAATCCTCTCCCTTGCCAAATGCAAGCGCTACACTCTGTCACGTTTGCAGCGGTGTCTGCTCCACGCCCTGTTGGGTCTGACAAAGAGCAACACGACCCTTCTGCCGCAGTATATCCGTGTTTTAGGCTTCAACAAAACGGGTCAGCGTATTTTACGGCTTTGTAAACAAAACGCATCCCTGCCCGTCATCACAAAGCACTCACAAACATCTGCGCTTTCCATTGACGCAAAACAGCAGTATGCACTGGAATGCAGATGTGACGATATCTATGCGCTGTCAGGTAAAAACATCCTGCCCTGCGGCACGAGCGCATCCGCAAAAATGATCGTTTTATAACTCTGCAAAGTATAGATTGCAACTTTTGATATTGCATGATATAGTACAATAAAACATTAAAAATATTCAAAAGCATATTGAAACGATATTAAATATATGATATAGTAGGTGCAAGAGGTGATAATATGCAAGCCAAAGAAGTATTAAGTTTACTAAAAATATCAAGACAAACACTTACTAAATATGTAAAAGAGGGAATTATAAAAACGAAACTGTTGCCTAATGGACGATATGATTATGATACAGACAGC
>ONYV01000324.1 GCA_900322105.1 uncultured Eubacteriales bacterium
CTTTCCTGTGCGGTTCTGGAACTGCCACGGCGGATCGGCATAAATGGTATTGTATTTTTTCCCCTGTGTATATTGGATGAGTGAATCAATTGTTTCCTGTAAATTGCTCATTGACTGTAACACATTCCTTTCTGATTCCAATCGCTAAAACAGGACATCCGCCGTTTCGTCTGCTGTCAAGACGATAGGTCAGTTTTCCCATCCATGTTGTCGAAGCACCGTATTTTGATATGATGTTCAGCTCTTTGAAAATTTCGTTTAGTTCTTCCGACCTTGTGACAATGATTCCGACATCGATCAGTCCGCAGTCAAAATAAGTTCTCATAGCAAGCAAATCACGGTCAAAGGTTTGATCTTTGCTGTTCCATTCCAGATCAAATGCCACCCGATTTTTCAAAAAATCAATATTGTGCCCATCAATGTATCCTATGATCGTTTCGGTTTCGTATGGCTTGTCGGCAAATTTTCCCCGTCTTTGTGCGGACTGCCTCGGATACTTTTTGACAATCAGGTCACCTGAAATGCGTATTTCCCGCCAGCCGCAAGGATACAGAACCGCATCGAACTTTTTGGGGATAGAAGATTCATTTCCGCCTGCTTTTGTAATATCCGAAATACTCAAAGAAAAGCTGCTGAGCGCATCCTGAACCTCGTTCCATTCGGAAGGAAAGGATTCATGCAGTATTTCCAGAGCGTGTCCGTAATCATGAAATTCGTATTTGTTCAAAAGACTATCTCTGATATATTTTTCAATTCCCAATGCTTTTCCTCCCTGAAGAGAATATGCTTTATTATAAAGCATATTCTCTGACAAATCAAGCAATATTCGTTTGTGCTGAGTGATCTGTCAAAAAAAGGCGCATCGAAAATCGTTTACGACACGCCTTGTCTTTGATAGATACTGCAATATTACGGCATCATGCGCCAAGTTCTTCCGCACGCTTTGTGCAGGCTGCCATTGCGTCAGCGATCGCCTGTGGGATTTCACGGTCATTCAGCACTTTCAGCGCTTCGATGGTAGTACCGCCCTTTGAAGATACTTTTTCGATGAGTGTTTCGGGAGAATCGCCGCTGCTGCGGAGCATTTCCGCGCTGCCTTCCATAGTCTGGCAGACAAGCGCCAAAGCCGTTTCACGTTCTATCCCGACAGATACAGCATAGTCGATCATGGCTTTTGCAAACAGATAGAAGTAAGCAGGGCTGCTGCCGTTGACAGCGATGACAGCGTTCATCATCTCTTCGGGCAGTGTCACTGCTTTCCCCGAATAGGCGAACATCCGCTGTACCAATTCAAGATCTTCACTGCTGATATTTTCGGAAGGGCAAAGAGCGCTGGCGCCTTTTCCGAGCAGCAAGGGCGTATTCGGCATCACACGCACGACAGGACAGTTTTTTTCCAGTCGGGTACGGATATAGCTGATAGAGATACCTGCGGCGATGGTGACGATCACGGTGCTTTCCGTAACAGCGTCTTTGATGTCCGACAATACCTCAGGGTAGTTCTGCGGTTTCACGGCAAGCACGATGATGTCTGACCGCTGCGCAAGCTCCTTGCATGAGCCAAGTACAGCAATTCCCTTTTGACCCATCAGCTCCGCCTTATCCTTTGCCGTATCATACACGGCAAGATTTTCTGCTTCATTTGCGTCATGCTTCAGAATGCCGTTGACAATGGCAGTCGCCATATTTCCTGCGCCAATAAATCCCGTTATCTTGTTGTTCATTTCACAACACCTCCGCCCTGTATTATACCACCCCTTTTTTCTTTTGTCCAGTTTTTCACAGATTTGAATGAGTTAAAAACTGTGAGAAAGAATCGCGGAAATTGGTATTGTCCTAAACCTCATCATCAATGGAGAGCAGGTGAGAGAAAGGAATAGAGAGGGGAGTAGTACGTTTGGAAGAGGTGTCAGAGGAAGAAAAGAGGGAAAGCGTCTGAGAAATGGGGTCAACGGCTTTTACTTTGGCAGAGAGGGTGAGGTATGAACCGCCGTCTTTTTTGGCGTCGGGGAGAAAGAAAGTGACGGTGACAAGGGGG
>ONYV01000224.1 GCA_900322105.1 uncultured Eubacteriales bacterium
AAGAATGCATCCCCGCGGGATGCCGCACCGTCTTATTGCGGAATAGAATGTACAACTCAAATAGACAGAGTGAGCGTATGCGAACGTCAGCGAATCGGGGGCGCAGGCTCTGCGCTTACCACCAGGACATGATCCAGCGGTAGAGGTCTTCGTAGCGTTTGGCGGAATTAGCCCAGGAGTAGTCCATGCGCATACCGCGGACGGCGATCTCGTTCCAACGGTCACGCTGAGTGAAGAAGACAGTTTTTGCGTAGTTGATGGCGTTGAGCATCTCGCCTGCGTCATAGTTCGAGAAAGTAAAGCCTGTGCCGCTGTTGTCGTACCAGTTGTAGGGCTGAACGGTGTCTTTCAGACCGCCTGTTTCACGGACGATCGGAACAGTGCCGTAACGCAGTGAGATCAGCTGCGTCAGTCCGCACGGCTCAAAACGTGAGGGCATCAGCATGGCATCCGCCGCAGCATATAACTTGTGTGCACGGTTGTCCGAATAAAAAATATTCGCGGAAACTCTTTCGGGATACTTCCACTGATAATGACGGAACAAATCTTCATATTTGGGGTCGCCTGTTCCCAAAACGACAAACTGCGTGTTCTCGTCTGTGATGTTCTCGATCACTTCGTTGACAAGATCCAGTCCTTTCTGGTCGGTCAGTCGGGAAATAATGCCGATCATGAACTTATTGTCGTCTTCGGGCAAGCCGAGTTCGTGCTGCATTCCGCGTTTGTTATATACCTTCTGATAAAATGTCTTGCTGGCGTAGTTGTGATAAATTTGAATGTCCATTCCGGGTGCCCATACGTCATAGTCAATGCCGTTGACAATGCCGCAGAGGTTCTGGCTCTTGTGACGCATCAGACCGTCCAGACCTTCGCCGTAATACGGCTGCTGAATCTCCTGAGCGTATGTATCGCTGACCGTTGTAACATAATCGGAAAATACGATACCGCCCTTGAGCATATTGGCGTCTTTTTTGTACTCCATGTTTTCGGATGTGAACACATATTCGGGGAATCCTGTAAAGCGGCGCATCGTTTCAATATCCCAGATACCCTGAAATTTGAGGTTATGGATGGTCAGCATCGACTTAATGCCCCAGAAAAAGCTGTTGTCCCTGAAAAGCGTTCTGAGGAACACGGGCGTGAGCGCCGCCTGCCAGTCGTGACAATGGATGAGATCGGGCTTGAAGCCGATGGCAGGAAGGATTGCAAGAGCTGCCTTGCTGAAAAACGTAAAGCGCTCGATATCCCACTTCAGGTTGTTGGTATAGGGCGTGTCACCGCCGAAATAGCCCTCGTTGTCAATGAAATAATAGTGGATGCCGTCGTGGATATACTCCATGATACCCACATATTTGTGATCGGGAAAATGTCCCAGATCCATATAAAAGCTGGTGACATAATTAAAATGCTGTCGATACTCCCACGGGATGCACATATACTTGGGAATCACGACTCTGACGTCAAATTCTTTTTCGTCCAGCATCTTCGGAAGCGCACCGACAACATCCGCCAATCCGCCTGTTTTGATAAACGGATAGCATTCAGAAGCGACAAACAGAATATTTCTCATAATCATTTCTCCGTTCTTTAGAATTTGTGCCTTTGGCATCAGCACATAACACTTTATAACTAACCATTTTTATTATAAAATAAATATCCGAAATATTCAATACATATTTTAGATTTTTTCCTGAATTTTTGTATATTTTCCAGCAGGACATTTCCATTGATAACCAACGGATGTTTTTACCGACAGAAAAAACGGTTCTGCGCTGACACTCATGTTCATCACAGAACCGTTTCTATTCCATTCACATATAGTCAGAAGCAGACAGCTGTACAGCGTTTTGTTTTTTACTGCTCGATACCGTCTGCAGAGACCACGACTTCAAACAGAACCGTCCCCGGCGCATTACGCAAACTGAATTTATACGTAAACGGACGTACATTATATTCTTCCTGTATCTGCTCGATCGACTCTGAAACGGAATCACCCATCTCAGACAAATTAGACTGCACCTGCCCGAGCATTTGTTTGCCCTGTGAGCTGTTCATATCCACATACTGTTTGAGCTGCATGATAACAACGACCTGATCGTCGCCGTTAAATTCCGTTTTGACATTGAACTGATCGTCTCCGAGCTGCTGAGTAAGGATGCTTTCCAGCGCAGACAAGCCGCCGCCCATTTCGATCATCTGTCTGAGTGACATCTGCTCCGTCTGCGGCTGTGAAGACACGCTGACGGGCGCTGACGGTTCGGGGGGTGTGTCCTGAGATACTTCTGTTGTGGAAGGCTCGGCGGACGGTTCTGCGGAAGGCGTCGGATTCACGTCCCCCTCTGCAATCTCTTTTTGGAAGATAACACTGTCATCCGCATTCAGTACCTGTACGACAAACGTAAACGGGCGGCAGTGATAAGCGGTGCGAATGGTCGTGATGCCTTTTGACAGCGATTCGGTAGTAGAGCCGATCTGCGTGTGCATTTTTTCTATCAGCTCACGTCCCTGATCGGAATCAACATCGATCATCTGTTCGATCTTCATTTTGATAACGATCTGGTCATCTGTGCCGTATCCTGCGCTGACGGTCATAGATTCGGGCGTAAAAGATTCAAACATACCGGACAAAGCGCTCACGCCGCCCGATGCGTCCATCACTTCACGAATGCTCGGCTCTGCAGAGAGCGAACTCTGCGGCGCTGTATCGGAAGAGGCGGATGTCTGCGGTACGGAAGGATTGTCAACGCTTTCTGTTTGTGAAGCATCAGAAGCCGTCTGCGAACCCTCGCTGACGGTGATACTGTTTTGCGCAAACGGATTTTCCACCTGTGAGCCTCCGTTTGCATTGCTGTTATTGCCGCAGCCGCTCAACACGGCTCCTGTGATCATCGACGCCATCACCAGTGCGCCGATCTTACTAAATCTTTTCATATT
>ONYV01000339.1 GCA_900322105.1 uncultured Eubacteriales bacterium
ATTTCCTGCGTTTGGGTGATCTCAGGCGGAACTTGCGGCGGTGTCTGCACAGGTTTGCGCTGAAGCGGAATTGTCGCATCGGGGTCAACAGGTTTTCTGAGCGGAATTGTCGCATCGGGGTCAACAGGTTTTCTGAGCGGAATTGTTGCATCGGGATCAACAGGTTTTCTGAGCGGAATTGTTGCATCGGGGTCAACAGGTTTTCTGAGCGGAATTGTCGCATCGGGGTCGATGGGTCGCTGTACAGGAATGGTAGCATCGGGGTCGATGGGTCGCTGTACAGGGATAGTTGCGTCAGGGTCGGTCACGGGTGAGTGGCTGTTATGAGGGATGCCGTTTTCTGTGCCGCTGTTCTGAATGGCGATCTCGATCGGCGGCAAAAATGCGCCGTTGTTTTTTGGATCGGAAGGCGCAGGAATAGCGCCGATCGGCGGAAGAGAGGTATCGGAAGGCGCATCTGCCTCACACGGAGTGCCGCATTTGGGACAGACGCCGTAAAATTCATCAAAGACAGTGCCGCAGTTTTTACAAAGAGTCATAAAAACAATCCTCCTTTGGATCATAGAATAGATTCGGCAAAATGCGGTAAATCAGAGTGTATATATTGCGCACTCAAAACGGCGTGGCTTTGGCATCAGGAAAAGGGATACATAGATTCGTTTATTTGGTAAAGGTATCCAAGGTCGTATCATAGCTCAGTGTAACAGGCGTGAATTCGCGGGTATCGGCTGAGCCTTTGTACTGTATCTTGCCGCCGCAATAGACAAAATCCGAGATTGCGTCTTCGGGATAGCGGGACTGTATTCCCTGTTCTTCCAGTACGGAGACCAGCGTCAGGCGGCTCAGAGCGCTGCGGCGTTCTTCTGCGGAAGCGTCTTCGGAGGGCAGGTCTGCCGTTACCAGATAGCCTTTCGTGGTCTTGTTGATCGTACCGTCCGAAATGCCCTTGACAAAATTACTGACGGCATTGTCCAGCGCATTGGCATCCTCATCTTTTTCAAATGTATTTACCTTGTCGACCATTGAGGTGACGGTGTTTTTGGCAGTATTGGCAGCCTCTTTCAGCTTGTCGCATCCTGCGGCGGTAACAGAACCGATCAGGGCAAGCACTAAAAGAGTCGGTATCAGCGGTTTCATAAAAAGCAGCTCCTTTTCTGTATGTATGATCGTGTAAAAGTATGGATACTGAGATATTCCGATCGGTGAGAGGGAATATGTCTGTTTTTCGGGGAACATCATGCATGGAAGGGGTCGTTTTCAGGGTGCGGCGGCATCGGCTGTGCGGATGCACTTGTATATCAGATGTATCCGTTTTTCTTTGCCCACAGTTCCAGTGAATCGGCGCTGTAAGACATTTTTTTCAGCGTTTCAATGATATGCTTGAAGTCTTCCACTTCATAGTCGTTGATCTTGCCGTCCTCCGCCATATCCTCGATGAAGACGGACGGCGATCTCGTTGAGGTCTTCATACATCAGCGTAGGTTTTCCGCCGCCGATGGGACATTGATTTGTGCAGTAATAGTTGCAAAGCTCAGGCGCTTCATACACCTTTGCCATAGAAACGACATCATCAGGACTGGGGATCTTGTCGCCGCTTTCGATCGCAAGCAGCTTTGTGCGTTCGATATAAACAAGATCCTGCGCGCTTTCACAGTTGTTGAGCAGCGGCTTTTGTTTGGCGGCTGCTTTTCGTGCTTTTCTGTAAATGTTTTCTTCCATTGATAGCATCCTCCGTAAGTGCATTATGTGGTACAGCAGATCGTCCGTTATAGTTATGAAGGAAAGGCGAAGTGATCCGCGATAATTAAGACCTTTCCTGAAAGGGACAGATGTGTGTTACTGTTTCATGATCTGATATCTTTTGCAATTATACCAAATCCTGTATCATAATTCAATCATTCCAAAGAGATTTGTGCGGAAAAAAAGAGAGGAAAAAAGAAAAAGGAAACAAAATTGAAGTTAAATGTATTAAATCACCCTTTACAAACAGGCTCTCCTGTGCTACAATAAATGCATCGGTCAAAATACAAAAGCCTTAGGGCGGGGTGAAATTCCCCATCGGCGGTACAGCCCGCGCGCTTGTCTGAAAACAAGCTGATTCGGTGAGATCCCGAAGCCGACGGTCACAGTCCGGATGAAAAAGGTGATGTATCACGCCCATGCAGATATCCTGCATGAGCGTTGTCAGAATAACTGCCCTATGGAGTTGTATCCTACGGGCAGTTTTTTGTATTTTGGGGTACTTAGGGAAGACGAAAAGAGATGAACAGAATGTCAGAGCAGGCAGAATATATGCGCAGGGCGATCTTCCTTGCCAAACAAGCAGGCGGCTATGCTGCGCCGAATCCGCTGGTGGGCGCCGTGATCGTCAAAAGCGGCAGGATCATCGGAGAGGGGTATCACCGCAGGTGCGGCGAGCTTCACGCAGAGCGCAACGCCTTTGCTTCACTGACCGAATCGGCGCAGGGAGCAGAGATGTATGTCACACTGGAACCCTGCTGTCATTACGGCAGAACGCCGCCTTGTACAGAGGCGATCATTGAACATCAGATCAAAAAAGTATATATCGGCTCAGGCGATCCGAATCCGCTGGTAGCAGGAAAGGGCGCAAAAATACTGAGAGAACACGGAATAGAGGTGCAGGAAGGTTTTCTGAAAGAGGAATGCGATGGGCTGAACCCCGTTTTCTTTCACTATATCACGAAAAAAACGC
>ONYV01000334.1 GCA_900322105.1 uncultured Eubacteriales bacterium
GCGTTATACAGGTCGTTCAGGGTCTTAGAGAGCTTTTCGATGTTCTTGTCGCCCTGACCGTCAACATATTCCAGAAACAGCGGCAGGATCTTCGTTTCTGCAAAGGTGATCCCGCGGAAGCTCTCATAATGGGCTTTTTCGTAAGCAATATCGTCCCTGAGTTCGGGGAAATAAGCGATCATACGGTTTGCAAAAAACAGCGGATCGCTGTTCTGTTCGCCGTTTTCCTTCTTGCTCTTTTTCTTCTGCTGCGCTGCGATCTGCTTCGGTCCCCTGATCGTTTCGGCAAAATCCTCTCCGATATTCTCCGCTTCCTTGATACTGTCCGATTCTTCGTCAAACAGCCATGTGGCGATCGTTTTCCATGCATTGTCCGGCTCGCCGTCCGTCACGGCGCAGGAGCGGAGCAGCACTCTCTTCTTGTCAAAATAATAGACAATGCTGTATGCGACTTCTCCTGTATACAAAACCGTCTTTTCATTGTCCGTATCGGCAACAGCGTGCTTTTCATAGCCTTTGCCAAGCAAAACGCCGTCTACTTTTCCTGTGATAATCTCAAAAGCCTTAGCGATCTCCATCTCTATCTCTCCATCTGCAATTTTTAGGGCAATACCGCACAAAGATAGTGCCGCAGATGCGCTGTCAGATTTTTCGTCAGATTGTACAGAAATTCCGAAGGCATACTGACGTATGTCGAGGCGCTAAGCCGCAAGGCGGTCTTTGTGCGGTTTTGCCTTAGTTAGTGCTTTTTAGTATATCATTACTTTCCGGAAATTTCAACCGCTAAAAGGCTTTTTATTCTTGATATCGCATAAAAATGTATCAAAATCAAAACAGCAGTCCGCAAATTGGCTTTCTCCTGCGAACTGCTGCTTTTCTCAGAACATATTTTTAACGCCCTCGATCAGATCTTCCACTGCGCTCAGCGCGCGTTTCGACTTTCTGTTCCACTTTTTATTATCCTTCATCATCACCGAGCCGACAAATCCTACCATCATGCCCGTCAAAAGTCCTGCGCCGACTCCCTTTATCACGTTTGCTGTATTCTTAGCCATCTGACGATACCTCCATATTTTGATCGGTACTGTTAGTATGCACATAACTCTCCGCCTTCTATTCACTGAATCTGAAATTTTTTCTATTACAAACGACAAACGCAAAGTCATGATCTCTGCATCACAAAATGGTTTGTCTTTTTTTCTGACGATCAATGATAGTATTTCCTGTGTTTCGCTGTTTTATGCTACAGTTATTTTTCACAATATTACGAATAAACAATTGTATAATTTGTTGCACAAATTTATTGAAATGAGGTAATGTATTATGCCAGCTAAGAAAACAACCGAAAAGGAAACAAAAGCAAAGACGACCGAAACAAAAGCAAAAGCAACAAGAACCACAAAAGCCAAGGCTAAGGAAGCAACTGTAAACGCTGTTATCCAGTTCGGCGGCAAGAACACTGCTGTCAATGATCTCGTAGAAACTGTTAAAGCTGCTTACAAAGCAGACGGCAACGAGGATGCAGTTACTTCTGTTGAACTCTACATCCAGCCTGAAAACGGTGTTGCTTACTATGTTGTAAACGGCAAAAGCGAAGGTAAGTGTGTTGCTCTTTGATTTCCCTGTTTTTCAAGCAAACGTTAATATGATATACCACATCTGCTCTTGTGGTATGCAGAGCCCCACTTCAAGCTTCATAATACAAAATTACCGCTGCAGTTTTCTGCGGCGGTTTTTTTGCGCCGACTGCTTGTTGACTGCGCTGACCGATCGCTGCTGTAACGCCTCGTCTGTATTATCATCCCGATTGTTTTTTCAGTATATGAGTAATGTGAAATTATTAGTCATTATTACCTCATTTTCAGCTCTTGCCTTGTCACATCTGACAAAACTCTGCGATTCATGCCATATTTGTATAGGAAAATGAAATTTGTTATTGATAAATACCAGTTTCTATGGTAAAATGAAGATAATTATTATGGAAAACAGTACATTTATTGTATGAATTTTCAATAAACAGGAGGAAAGTCAAATGGTCAAGCACATCGTCTTATGGAAAGTCAAAGACAGCGCCGAAAAGCAGCAGAACATTGAACGCATGACTACCATGCTCAACGCTCTTGTCGGTAAGATCGAAGGTCTTGTATCCGTTGAATTAGGATATAACTTTAACACATCGTCCGATTATGATGTCGTACTCTATGCCACACTCAAAAGCGCTTCTGCTCTCAGACGTTATCAGAATCACCCCGAACACGTCAAATGCAAGGATTTTATCGGCAGCATTACAGAAAGCAGAGTCGCAGCCGATTACTTCTACGATGAAGAAACAGCCGCCGCGCCGCCGTATATCGAAGATGAGGACATCCCTGCGGAAACGCAGGCAGCACCAAAGCCTGAAGCGCCCAAAGGACCTGAGATCACAGTAGAGTTCCCTCCAAAACGAGAGATCCTTCCTGCTCCCTCTATCCCGAAAGCCGCTCCTGTTTCTGCGCCTGCTGACAGCGCTGCTTTTTCCGAGGATAAGCTCTACGATCCCGCATTTGCTCCCGAGATCGTTGTCAGAAGACCTCCTCTCTGGGAAGCAGAGGTCATTCCTGCCAAGAACGGCACCGTTGCAGTGACAAGGGCAGCTGATGAAAAAACCGCTCCTGTCGATCCTTTTGCAGCAGAATCTTCCTTTGCAGAGCCCGTCAGTCTTTTTGCAGACGAACCTGCTTCCAAACCTGCTCCGAAAAAGAAATTCCCGTCTCCTGCCCCGAAAGCAGCACCGACAAGAACCGCCGCCACGCCAAAAGCCACTCCTGCCAATGCGCAGGTCAACCCTGTTTCTACCGAGCATTCCAAGATCACCGAAAAGACAAATGCGTTCGGCAAGAAAAAGTTAGATGTACAGGTCACTCCGCTCGATCAGCGTTCCGACACATGGACTTGTCCGAAATGCGTTCGGCAAGAAAAAGTTAGATGTACAGGTCACTCCGCTCGATCAGCGTTCCGACACATGGACTTGTCCGAACTGCGGAAAGATCATGCCAAACTATGTCGGCACTTGCGGATGCGGCGAGCCGAAGCCGTTTGAGTTTGAGCCGCCGATGCCATTTGACGCAGATACTGCTCCTCTTCCCGATATCAAGCCTGCCGAAAAGCCCAAAAGCAAGCTGTCAAAAGAACAGATGGACACATTTGAAAACGTAGTGCCTTCTATTCAGGGCTATAATCCGCAGGTAAAGCAGGATATTCCCGAAACACAGGGCAACACCTATGATTTTATTCAAAATGATACGACCGTAAACAATACGGATCCGAATTATCAACCGCCTGATCTGTCCTTCATTCAGCAGCAGGACGAAACATTTAACAATGACGCCACCAACAGTTTTGACGGTACTCAGGATTTTAATGCGCCGCTGGATCCTTTCAACTTTGATCAGGCACCCGAAGCTGCGCCGATGCGGTTTGACGACCTTCCGCCTGCCGCTCCTATGCGCTTTAGCGATACGCCGCCTGCATTCTTAGGTATCGACAACACTCCGCCGGCTGCGCCTGCCGCGCCAAAGCAGCCTGAAAAGCCTGTGATCCCTGAATATCAGAGGACTCCCGTGGAAGATTTCTCAACCGCAAAAAGCAGAGGCGTGAAAGAGAAAAAACCGAAATTCATGAGCAAAAAAGCCAAGGAGGCAGAAGTCTTCCGCAAAGCTCAGGAAGCAGTCAACAACAGAAAGGATGTTCCGAACAACGGCACATGGACCTGTCCGAACTGCGGTAAAGTGATGCCGCAGTATGTCGGCACTTGCGGATGCGGTGAGCCGAAGCCGTTTGAGTTCTGATACCCTTTCAGCAGATCATCGAACGCAGCAAAGCGTTTCTGAACGTAACGAAAAAAGCCGAGAAAGAGTCTGTCTCTCCCTCGGCTTTTGTTATATTCTTTTACAAAAATAATAGTACGGTCATGACTGCGCAATACATCCGTATGCCTGATGATTTTGATATATAAAGATATGAGTATTGCGAAACGAAAGAAAAGAATGTATAATAAGAGTACTTTAACTCAAGGCAACACCGCACAAAGACCGCCTTGCGGCTTAGCGCCACTGCTCTGCATAAGTTCCGCCAACCAATCAGCGTTCGCCTTTGGCTCCGCTTCTTGGG
>ONYV01000233.1 GCA_900322105.1 uncultured Eubacteriales bacterium
ACGATGGACACCCTTGCCTTTGACTGTAAGTTTCCCACTATCAGGGCACTTTACGGACTTTCACCGATTAGACTACGCCCATGCCGGGCGAACTACAAAAAGCGGCAGTCCAAAACCGAACTGCCGCTTTTGCTTATCTATTCATCTGTTCACCGACACGGTAAGGAGCGTCAGATCAAAGCTCCACAGGCTTGCATCCCCAGATAGTCTCCGCATAATCTCTGATAGAACGGTCAGCCGCAAAGCGTCCCGCTTTTGCGATGTTGACGATAGACATTCTGTTCCATGTCTGCGTATCGAGATAGAGCTTGGAAGCCTTCTGCTGGATGAAAGAATAATCCGCAAAGTCTGCCAATACCATATACGGATCTCTGGTAGAGAGAGAAATGAAGATATCCTCAAACTGCGGACCGAACTCAGAACGGATACCGTCTACAGCGTTGCGGATGATGTGGTTGTTCTGATACGGAACAGCAGGATTGTATCCCTGTCTTGTCAGCTGATTGACTTCAGGCGTTGTCATACCGAAGATGAGCGCGTTGTCATCGCCCACAACGTCGTGGATCTCAACATTTGCGCCGTCAAGAGTACCGAGGGTGATTGCGCCGTTTATCATAAACTTCATGTTGCTGGTACCGGAAGCCTCTGTACCTGCAAGAGAGATCTGTTCGCTGATCTCAGCGGCAGGAATGAGTTTTTCCGCAACGGAGACCCTGTAATCCTCCAGATAGACGACCTTGAGCTTCTGATTGACACGGGGATCGTTGTTGATCTTGTTTGCCAGCGCAACGATAAACTGAATGATCTGCTTTGCAAAGTAATAACCCGGAGCCGCCTTTGCGCCGAAGATATAGGTCTTGGGCGTATAATCAGCGTTCGGATTATCTCTCAGCCACTGATAAGTGCTGTAAATGTGCAGGGCATTGAGCAGCTGACGCTTATATTCATGCAGACGCTTCACCTGCACGTCAAAGATAGAATCCGTATCGACAATGATGCCGTTGTTGTCCTTGATATACTTTGCCATACGTTCCTTGTTCTGCTTTTTAATGGCAGCAAGCTTTGTCTGAACAGCGGTATCGTTCTTATACGCCATCAGACCCTCCAAAGCATTGGCATCCTTGATAAATTCATCGCCGATCAGATCGGTAATGAGATTGGCAAGACCGGGATTCGACTGATTGAGCCAGCGTCTGTGAGCGATACCGTTGGTAACGTTCTTGAACTTTTCGGGAGTAACAGTATAGAAATCGTTGAAAACGGAATCCTTCAAAATCTCACTGTGGAGCTTGGAAACACCGTTGACGGAATGGCTTGCGATCACAGCAAGATTTGCCATCTTCACGATACCGTCATTGATGACAGCCATTCTGCCGATCTTGTAGCCCTCCACGCCTGCTTCATGCATCTTTTCGCAGAAACGTCTGTTGATCTCTTCCACGATCTGATAGATACGGGGCAGACGGGCAGAGAACATATCCACCTGCCAGCACTCCAGCGCCTCGCTCATAACCGTGTGGTTGGTGTAAGCAATGGTTCTTGTCACAATATCCCATGACTTATCCCAGTCATAGCCGCACTCATCCAGCATAATGCGCATCAGCTCGGGAACGGCTAACACAGGGTGTGTATCGTTGAGATGGATAGCGACCACATCGGGCAGATTGTCCAGTGTATTGTAATTTCTCAGATGACGCTGGATGATATCCTGAATAGTAGCGGACACAAGGAAATACTGCTGACGCAGACGCAGACCCTTGCCCTCGGAATGGTTGTCCTCAGGATACAGCACTCTTGTAATGCTTTCCGCCATTGCTTTCTGCTCCATTGCGCGGATATAGTCGCCGGAGTTGAACGCTTTCATATCGAAATTGTCAGAAGTCGCCGCCCAGAGTCTCAAACGGCTGATACCCTTGCCGCCGTCACCGGGAACGAGCATATCATAGGGTGTTGCGATGACCTTGGTAGGATTCTCGAGCTCGATCGAATGATGTTCACCGTCCCATGTTTCTCTGATATGACCGTCAAAATACACAGGGATAGACTTTTCGGGATGGGAACGCAGCCAGATCGAACCGCCGGGCAGCCAGAAATCAGGCAGCTCTGTCTGCCATCCGTCCACTAACTTCTGACGGAAGATACCGAACTCATAGCGCAGAGAATAACCCATTGCAGAGTAGTTCTGCGTAGCCAGACCGTCAAGGAAACAAGCCGCCAGTCTTCCCAGACCGCCGTTTCCAAGACCTGCATCAGGCTCACATTCATAGATGTTATCAATTTTGATATCCAGCCCCTTGAGAGCCTGCGCCATCGTCTCTTCCAGACCGAGGTTATACAGATTATTCTTCAGGGAACGACCCATCAGAAACTCCATGCAAAGATAATAGACGGTTTTGGACTTTTCTTTCAAAGCCGCCTCGGTAAATTTTTTCTGCTGCTCACGCATGATATCTCCCAGCACCAGAGCAATCGCCTTATAATAGTGTTCATCGGTAGCGTCGGCAGGCGTAACGCCAAAGTTGTGAGAGAGCTTTGCAATAATCAGCTCTCTTGCCTCGCCGGGTGTCAGTTTTGACTTGGACATGAAATGAAAACCCCTCTCTCTTTTCTTCTTTTCTTCATTAAACAAAGAAAGTAACACGATAATTGCATCCGTATGAAACAATTGTATATTATTATAACGCAAAACACTGTGAATTTCAACAATTATTTGAAAATAATATCTATATGACTGATTTTGCGCATTTCTGACGTAATTCTGCTGCTTTACTTAGAAGAGCGTCATTCTTCAGACTTCCTCGGGAACTGGAGAAGTGCCGTATTACGCAGGATATTTTGTGCCGGGCGAAGCGTCTCGAGTGCAGCACTACTTGGTGTAATGCAAGGGAG
>ONYV01000222.1 GCA_900322105.1 uncultured Eubacteriales bacterium
GCAAAAGCCCGATGCAAGCTGACAAAGCTCCTCTTCTGTCATATTCGTCTGTTCCAAAAGCGCCGCCGCTACTGCCTGACAGCAGTTATATCTTCCGCTTTGCTTCATCGCTTCCGCTCTTGCCGCCAATTCCCGTATATCCATACCGTTTCCTCCGTTCCTTCTGATGTGTAAGATTTTTCCTCCGCCTTAGAAAACCGTTGTCAGCCCCGAAGCGTCATTAACAAAAGCATACCACAGTATCCCTCAAAAAACAATAGCATCCCGAAAACAGCTTTGCATTTGTTTTGCAAAACATGAGTGTTTTCGGGATGCGGTTTTATTTACCGTTTCTGTGCTATGCTCATTGATCGGCAGGCTGCCATTTGCATCTGACGGGAGACACGATCGCTGCTTCTTTTTTCAGCGCAGCAAAGGCTTTGTCAACGGCCTTTCTGTCAAGTCCTGTCAGTTCAGCCACATGAACCGTTCCCATACCTTCCGCCATGACCTGCTGTACTTTGTTCATCAGATACCGCTGAGATATACGCTTGCCAAAACAGTCGCCAGCGTCATCAGCAGCAGGATCACGATATGCTTGACTTTCTTTTCTACCGTCAGCCCCACCAGTTCTCTGAGAAACGCATTCGGGAAAAAATACCATTTTGTTTTTGCCGAAAGACCTCTTGCGTTTTTCAGTCCGACTTTTTCCGCTAACACATAGCTGCGGAACACATGATAATTTGTGGTGGAGATCGCAGGCTTATATTCGTTTTCGCTGTCCGCTTCGATCACCTTTTTAGAAAACAACAGATTCTGGTAGGTGTTGACGGACTGATCTTCTGTCAGGATCTGTTCAGGCGGAATATTGTTTTCGATCAAATAGCGTCTGATGGCTTCGCTTTCAGAGATCACTTCGTCGCTGCCCTGACCGCCTGACGGCACAAATTTGGCGTGCTTTCCTGTTGCCTGAAACTGTTCCTTTTCAAAGTTGACCGCTCTGTCGGCTCTGCCTCTGAGCAGCGGCGTCAGTGAACCGTCGTTGCGGATTGCGCAGCCGAGTATGATGATATGGGTTCTGTCAAAAGGCGGCTTTGTGCGGGACGCCATAGCAGCGCAAACGATGGTCGAGATGAGCATACAGACAAAATAGCTGACGATCATGCCGATGCTGTTGACGATTGCATCGTACACTGTTCCGTGAAACGATGAGCCGGAACTATTCTCATCAAACCAGAACATCGTCACCAATCCGCCAAGCCACAAAAATCCGATGAAAAAGCCCAGAAGATTCGTGATCCTGAACCCTTCGTGTCGGATCAGGGCAAGATTGCTCCACATCATCAGAACAGAGAAGACGAGCATAAACGGCATTGTGAGCCTTGGAAAAACAGAACCGAAAGCGGCGAAATCATGCAAAAACATACTGAAATAATTATCAAAGCTGCCGCCCACCAATGAAAGCCCGAACAAACTCATGATAAAATGGATCACATAGAAAATAGTAAACAAACTGATGCCGCCTGCTGATACCATCGTATAGCCAAAAGCCGCCTTTTTTCTCAGGTACAAAAACAGCCCCAGCATATATCCCGCGATCACTATGATATCCAGTATCACTACCACTTTTACCACATTGGCGCCGTTGAAATCGAAGACATAGCCGCAGATAAAAACAGTGTCAAAGGGACCGCACCATGTTTCGTCAACGGACATATACGAAAATTCGCCCTGTTCTGCGGTAATCTCTACGGTATCATATCCTTCGTGAAGCGGACGGATGGTATAATGCAGGTATCCGTCTTCCATGTACATATCCGTGATCTCAACGTTGCCGTTTTTTGCTTTCCAGTCAAATATCGAAGCAGACGTTACTGTTTTGCCTGTATGATAGATGCCGTGATATTCTTTTGCACAGCAAAACATCCAACACACACTGAACACCAACGACAGCAGCAAAAAGCCGATCAGTGGCAGATATTTTTTGATCTTCATATCGGTCTCTCCATTCTGATATACTGTTCCGCCTGTCTGCAAAGCGTCTTGCCGGACTTCACTTTGATCGGGCGGAGTTTTTTATGTGTAATGTATTATATCATACTTTCCGATCATTGTCCATGACGGAAAAGAAAAAACAAAGACGAAAGCATCTGCTCCCGTCCTTGCTTTTGTCAGATCAATCTGAGATCCTTTCATAAAACGTATCGTTGCCAAAGGAATCCTTGATGTTCAGCTTTCCGTCCTTCAGTTCGTATTTGAGCGTCACAGGCACATAGCCTTCCGCTAAAAATGTGATCGTAAGATCGTCTTTTTCGACAGTATAGCTGAGCTTCAGCACATTTCCTGCCATATCATACTGTCCTGACCCATCTGCGTTGAAAGTATAGATATGATCTGTCAGGCTTTCACACTTCCACTGTCCCACCAGCGTTTCGGCAGGCGTTACGCTGCTGTCGGAAACGGCGGCGCTTGTGTCGGGCGTGTCCTGCTGACTGCTGCATCCGCCAAAGGAAAACACTGACGCTATGAAAGCCGCTGTCACGATCAAGGCAAAGGCTGCTTGTTTCATGCTATCACCTCTCTTCCCTGTAAAAAGCGTCTGTCTGTCGGAGCGACCCCGACAGACAGTCGTTTTGTTTGTGTTCGGTTTTTTGACGGATCACGGCGTCGGCACATCACCGATCACGATATCAGCATCTGTCCTGAACTTGCCGTCATACACGGCGTTTAGCGTGTAAACGCTGTTTTTGTAGTTAGACGGGTTCGCAACCGTGATTTTGTGCGTATTTGCATCAAACGAGAAATCATTATCGAATGTTTCTCCCTCGTCCTGCGTGGTAAAGCTGAACACAAGGTTCGCTTTCTCTGCCGCCGTCATGGCTCGCTCAGAACCGTCAAGATAGATGAAATAAGCATTCAGCAGGCAATCGCTGCTGTCCTGACGCGCAAAGGCTTCGTCATTTGCCGTATTGACGATCACCTCCGCATTTCCGCTTGCAGG
>ONYV01000296.1 GCA_900322105.1 uncultured Eubacteriales bacterium
CCAAGCTCGTCGATCTCATCGCTCAGTGCCGTACTGCCGCACTGACTGATATTATTGATAATAATAACAGATGCAACGCCCACCGCCACTCCAAACAACGTCAGCATGGTTCGTGTTTTCGCCCGAAACAGTGTTTTTATCGAATTGACAAGCATATCAAGCATCCGTCTGCACCTTCTGTTCGTGTATTTTGATCTTGTCACCCTCTCTGACCCTATCGGCGTTCAGGATCAGCACGTCATCCTTTTGCAGTCCTTTCAGCGCTTCTATCCCGTCCTTGTATTCCTTACCTGTCATGATCTCCTGCTTTCGCACATTGGCATCAGAGAGCAGATATACATAACTCTTGTCATCGTTGGTAACAACCGCATCATATGGGACAACGATCACATTCTGATCGGTTGAAGTTACGATCGTGCAGGAGGCGCTGTAACCCGGGCGCAAATGCTCGTCTGATTCTTGCAGCGTCAATACCACTTCTACAGTTGTTTCTTTTCCTGTCAGTCCGCTGGTAACGGACGCTTCTTTGGCAATACTCGTTACTTTCGCAGGATAACGCTGCTTTGATGCTGCGCTGAACACTACAACAGCGCTCTGTCCGACCACTATTTTATCAATATAGTTTTCGTTGATATTGACAGGTATCTCCATCGTGTCCTTTTCGCTGAGCTTCAATGTGACAGCGTTTTTTTCGATCAGTTCATCCTCGTGATACCTTAACCCTGTGACCCTGCCTGCTTTTTCTGCATACACATTCTCGACTGTACAGTATTTTTTCACTTCACTTAAAAGCTCGTCCACTCCCGTATACTGTGACAGCATACCGAGAAGTCCTTCTGTCCCTGCTTCACCTGTGTACCCCGAAAGCAATGCGGTATAGGCATCCTCTATTTTATAATAGGAATACAGCAGATCTCCCGACTGTACTTCACTGCCGTTTTCTACCGAAATACTGTTCATAATGCCTGTAAACGGATTTCTGACGCTATAGGCTTCTTTATATTGCAGTCTGCCGGTAGCTGTGACGGTATTATCCATACTCTGCGGCTTCAGGATCAGTACATCACACTCAACAGGAGTGCCTTTGAGCATAAAGCCTGACATAACGACCGCTGAGATCACGAAAGCCGTACACAAAAATAAGTATACATATTTCTTCATTCATCTCATCTCCCTGTGTTAGTATTTGTGATTCCCTGCGAATTATCACATCATTTTTGATTTTTCTGCCGTTGGTTAAAATTGGTTTTCGGGAAATTATCTCTTTCGAGTTATTGCCATGAGAGATGATTTATGATAAAATGAAAGTATCTTAACAAGGAAATGAGTTGAAATGTATGATCGCTGTGATCGATTATGGCGCAGGTAATCTGCAAAGCGTTGTCAAGGCGCTGCACTTTATCGGCTGTGACTGTATGATTACAAATAATAAACAGGAGCTTCTCTCTGCAAACGGAGCGATCCTGCCGGGCGTTGGTTCGTTCGGAGATGCGATGGACTGTATGAACCGTTCGGGTGCTGCTGATGGGGTACTTTCCTTTGTCAAAACAGGAAAACCGCTGCTCGGTATCTGCCTTGGCTTACAGCTTTTGTTTGACAGCAGTGAAGAAAGCCCCAACGCTCGAGGTCTTGGTCTGCTCAAAGGCAGTATCCGCAAGATCCCTGATAATGACGGTACACTGAAGATCCCGCACATGGGCTGGAACTCTCTGGAGCTTTGCCGCCGTGACGGTATTTTTCAAGGTCTTCCTGACAATCCTTACGTCTATTTTGTGCATTCCTATTATCTGACGGCAGAGGATGAAAGCATCGTTTCCGCTAAAACACAGTACGGCACATCCATCGACGCTGCCGTTGCCTTTGAAAATATCTATGCCACACAATTTCATCCTGAAAAAAGCGGCAAGCTCGGATTGCAGATCCTCAGAAATTTTGCCGCGATCGCAGGGAGGTAAACCGTTATGTATGCAAAACGTATTATACCATGTCTGGATGTCAAAGACGGCAGAGTCGTAAAGGGTACGAGCTTTGTGAACCTGCGGGATGCAGGCGATCCTGTCGAATGCGCCAAGATCTACGATAAAGAAGGCGCTGATGAACTGGTACTGCTCGATATCACAGCTTCGAGTGATGCGCGCAATATTATTGTCGATATCGTCCGCGCGGTTGCGGACAGCGTTTTTATTCCCTTCACCGTTGGCGGCGGGGGATCACAGCGGCTGGGATGTCTATATCAACGGCGGCAGGATCAATACAGGAATAGATGTGCTGAAATGGGCGATCGAAGCCGAAAAGCGAGGCGCTGGTGAAATACTGCTGACAAGCATGGACTGTGACGGCGTGAAAAACGGATATGATCTTGAACTGACCAGAACCGTTTCGGAAAATGTCGGCATCCCTGTGATCGCATCAGGCGGCGCAGGAAAATTAGAGCATTTTTATGACGCTTTTACAGAAGGCAAAGCGGACGCTGTTTTGGCGGCTTCTTTGTTCCATTTTGGCGAGATCTCGATCGGTGAACTAAAGCAATACCTCGAAAGCAAACAGATCCCTGTCCGTCACCTTTATGACTAAATTATCAAAAGTCCCTGAAACAAGGCTGCTTTCAGGGACTTTTCGGCATATTATTCTTTTGTGATGAGAGCAACGCAGTGGGCGGATATGCCTTCTTTTCGCCCTGTAAAGCCCAGCTTTTCTTCGGTCGTTGCCTTAATGCTGATCCGATCGGTGTCAAGCGCCATTGTCTTTGCGATATTTTCACGCATCTGCTCAATATACGGTTTCAGCTTTGGCTGCTGCGCGATCACGGTAGCGTCAATATTGGAAACGGTATAGTTTTTTTCTCTGAGCAGTGCGCACACTTTTCTGAGCAGTTCCATACTGTCTGCTCCAAGATAGGCAGGGTCGTTATCGGGAAAATGTGTACCGATATCTCCAAGTGCCGCCGCTCCAAGCAGCGCATCCATGATGGCATGAAGCAGCACATCTGCATCGGAATGTCCTAACAGTCCTTTTTCATAGGGAATATCCACGCCGCCAAGTATCAGGTGTCTGTTTTCCGTCAGTTTGTGAACATCGTATCCATGTCCTACCCGAATGATCATATCAAATCTCCTTTAACGTTAGTTTTTCTTTAGGCAATACCGCACAAAGATAGTGCCGCAGATGCGCTGTCAGATTTTTCGTCAGATTGTACAGAAATTCCGAAGGCATACTGACGTATGTCGAGGGATT
>ONYV01000291.1 GCA_900322105.1 uncultured Eubacteriales bacterium
TCAGACCGGGTGTCTGATACGTAAAGCGGATCACACCGTTGGTATTTCCCGGCACTTTGACAGCCATAAAGCCAACATTGACCTTTTCGATCTCGACAGACTTGCCGTTGACAGTCGCGCTCCAGCCGCCTTCATACGGTATAGAGAAGAATACCAGCTCATCAGATCCGCCTGTTTTGATCTTGGCGGTGATCTGATTGTTCTCAAAACGTACAGAACTGCAAGTCAGCTTTCTTCTTTCTTCACAGTCCTTGAAATACTCTGTCTGAGAATAGGCGTACTCTTCCAACTGATCGTCATGCTTGAGGAAAGGATATTTCTTTGCCTGCTCCTCTGTCAGCACAATGGACTTCAACAGCAGTTTGCTTCTGTTTGCTTCGGTAACTTCATCATATTCTTTTTGCGTCACATACGTATCATACGTGAATCCGTAAGGGATAAAATACTCGTTTTCATATACATCATAGTGATTCTTGCTTTCCAGCAATTTCCATCCGGGCATCAGGTTATAGGTGGGGTTGGTCGCAAACTGCTTGCTGTCCTTTTTGTTGTCAAACAGATACTTACAAGACAAAAAGCTCCTGATCGCATAAACATCCGTCTTGGGACGTGAACCGACGGTACGCTCTACGCCAACGGATTTATAGAAATCCATCACCGAACCGGGGACGATGCTCTGGAATGCCTGTATGGTCGGGATCTGCCAGTACATACCCATATTGTCCATCTCGTTATAGAAATCGGAACGGACGTTTTTCAGGTCTTTGATATGATTGAATTTGTCCCGGTTATTGATCGCATAATTGATGATGTAGTTCTTGTTGTAGCTGGAATTGAGTACGCCTGTTCCGATCAGAACATTGGCATAGCCTACTATGCTGATGCTGAGCAGTATCACAGAGAGGCGCATATAGAGCTTTGGCTCTTTGCGCAGGATCAAAACGATCACCACCAGCGTCAGCGCTGCCAGCGCAATGGCGACCCATATCCAGAAACGATCGGGGTATTTTTCCAGACCGTAGCTCATAGTCTTTTCGCCCTTGGTGTCGGTATTGACCACAGGCATGAAGCCGATGAGCGCTGCGATCACTGCCGTAATGATAAAGGTGAGCTTCAAGGCAGGCTTGAAGTCTGTTTCCGTTCTGTCAAGAGAGATGACCGTTGCAAGAGAAAGCATCAAGGTCAGCATATAGAACCAGCGCGCATAGTATGCAGAATTGAACAGCTGGAACATACTGTTAAAGACAGGCACGAACGCAAACACAAACAGCAGCGGGATCAGAACACGCAGCCATTTATGCGTTTTGTGCTGGTAGAAAGCAAACACGCCCACCATACTGTACATCGGCAGCCATCCTGCAACAGACGCCCATTTTGCATTGGAATCAGGCGTAAAGTTTGCATAGGCAGGCATATCGGGCGGGAAGAAGAAGGATTCCAGAATATGGAAATAACGCTGCTCGCTGGAATAGACCAGTCCTGACCAGCCTGTGTAGAAGCTGTTCAAACGTGAATTCTGAATGACCGCCAACACAGACGGCACAAGGATCACGCCTGCTGCGCAAAAGCCCAGTATGACCTCTAAAGCGAAGCGCAGAAATTCCTTGATCGACATACGGAAGCTGCCTGTCATCATCCTGACGACCCAGTAGATGAAGATAAACACAGCCTGACCTGCAAAGAAATAGTAATTCATAATGGCGGCGACAAAAACAGACAGCGCCAGCACACCCTTGCGTTTTTCGTAAATGAAAGCGTCAACGGCGGCTAACATGAAAGGAAATGCGATCATCGCCTCATGGAAATGATTGAAGAAGATATTATAAATGCCAAACCCAGAGAATGCGTAGATGATCGAGCCGATCATGGCGTAATTCTGGTTTTTGACATATCTAAAATCTAATACACGAATTTTCAATAAAAAAGCAGGGCTATTCGCCCTGCCGTAAAGCAAAAAAACAGCCGACAGAAAACTGCCGGCTGTTTAAAGCGTATCATATTGCAATCATTCTGTCAGACGATCACGAAGAACTTGACCAGGAACAGGATGGAAATAATATAGGTAAGCAGTGATACTTCTTTCCCTCTTCCCTGCAGCACACGGATTCCAGTGTAGGAAATCATTCCGAGGCCAATGCCATGACCGATGGATCCGGAGATCGGCATCGCGATCAGCATCAAAGCTACGGGAACCATCTGTGAGATATCGTCCCAG
>ONYV01000229.1 GCA_900322105.1 uncultured Eubacteriales bacterium
CTATTGGCGCAAGTGGAGCGGGTGATGGGAATCGAACCCACACAACCAGCTTGGAAGGCTGGGGTTCTACCACTGAACTACACCCGCATATCAGCGACAGTTAATATATTATCACAGCTTTATCCGTTTGTCAAGACTTTTTTAAGATTTTGATCAAACTTTTCCTGATTTTTTTACGCAGTGCTGTTCGCTGACGATACTGACGAAAAGCAGCATTCAGTGTCCGATATTTGCGACATAAAAAGCAGGAAAACCGAACGGAAATGATTTTCACTTTACAATTCGAGAAAGATGTGGTATGATAAATTCAGAACAAATATTCGATATTTTCATACAGGGGGCATTTGTATGAAACAGCAGACGGAACGGGTCTATGTGAAAGTGACGACTGATTTTGATGCAACAGGGTATATGCTGCCGAAAAAGATCATATGGTCTGACGGACGGTGTTTTTCCATTGATGAAGTAAGGGATTTCCGACCTGCCGATCTGTACGGCAGAGGCAGGAGCAGCGCTTGCTATATCATCATCATTCACGGCGAAGAGCGCTGTCTGTTCTTTGAGAGGACAAGCGAACAGTTTCCTTCCCGATTCGGCAGATGGTTTGTCGAAAAAACGGTCTCGGACGAATGAAAGTGGCTGCACACCGAACAAGTGAAACGAGATGACAGCTTGACAAGCATCATCCGTATTCTGTACAATATTCTTATACGATCAATTTGCGCAGCGGCATGAAAGGAGGGAAAATCATGAAACGGGTCTATCTTGCGATCGATCTTAAGAGCTTTTATGCAAGTGTGGAGTGTGTAGAGCGAAAGCTCGACCCTCTGCGCACAAATCTCGTTGTAGCGGACGCTTCACGAACCGAAAAAACCATTTGTCTGGCGGTGTCGCCGTCTTTGAAAGCGCACGGCATCTCAGGAAGAGCAAGACTGTTTGAAGTGGTCGCAAAAGTAAAGGAAGTCAACCGGGAACGGTGGGAAAAAGCTGTTCGTCTGCATTGTCTGCAAAAGGATGAAAACGGTGAGTATCAGTTTGCGTCTTCGTCCTTTCATGCGCCTGCTCTGGAGCAGGATCCCTCTCTCAAGCTCTCTTATATCACTGCGCCGCCCAGAATGAAGCTCTATGAACAGTACAGCACGGATATCTACTCTATTTATCTGAAATATATCGCACCCGAAGATATCCACGTCTATTCGATCGACGAGGTATTTATTGACGTTAGCCGCTATTTGCAGACCTACCATATGTCGCCGCATGAGCTGGCGATGACCATGATCCGCGAGGTGCTTTATACCACAGGCATTACCGCAACGGCTGGGATCGGCAGCAATCTGTATCTTGCCAAGATCGCTATGGATATCGTTGCCAAGCATATTCCGCCCGATAAGGACGGTGTGCGGGTCGCTGATCTGGACGAAATGAGCTACCGCCGCATCCTTTGGGCGCATCAGCCGCTGACGGATTTCTGGCGTGTGGGCAAAGGATACTTCCGCAAGCTGACCGCTATGGGGCTGTATACGATGGGAGATATCGCCCGTGCTTCCCTCTCTGCAAAGGGTGAAGATATGCTCTATCAGGCGTTTGGCGTAAATGCCGAGCTGCTCATCGACCATGCGTGGGGATATGAGCCCGTCACGATCGAGGATATCAAAGCCTTCCGTCCGGGCAGCAATTCTCTTTCGTCAGGACAGGTGCTGAAAGAGCCGTATACATTTGATAAAGGCGAGCTGATCGTGAAAGAAATGACAGAGCTGTTAGTGCATGATCTGGTGCGAAAAGGCGTTGTGACACGTCAGTTAGTCCTCACCATCGGCTACGACAGAACCAGTATTGCGCCCGTCATTCCCGACAAGAATATATCATCCGCCGTTTATAAAATAACCACCACAGGAAAAATTTATAAGGGCAAAGTCAGCACTGACCCTTACGGCAGGGTGCAGCCCTATCATGCCCACGGTACGGCAAATCTGCCGCATTACAGCAATTCTGTCCGCAGGATCATCACAGCCGTTTCCGAACTGTATGAACGCATTGCCAACAAAGACCTTTTGATCCGCAGGATCAATATCGCCGCCTGTGCACTTCTGCCTGAAGACACTGTCTTTGAAGATGCGCCCGAACAGCTTGATTTTTTCACGGATTATGCCAAAAAGGAACGTCAGCAGCAAGAGGAAAAGAAACGTGACGAAAAAGAACGGGCTATGCTCCGTGCTATGCTCTCGATGCAGGATAAATACGGAAAAAATGCTGTCCTGCGCGGCATGAACCTGCTGAAAGACGGCACGACCATCGAGCGCAACGGTCAGGTAGGCGGTCACAAGGCGGAGTAATGATAGGATACTGATAGTGTCTGTTATGACGAAAACGCAAATAACATATATTAAGGCAACACCGCTTTGTCTGTCACAGCAAAACGCCGCCGAAAGCGATATGATATCGCTGCACTCATTTGCATACTGCAAAACGTTATTTTCTCTTTACAAACAAGTTCACCATCTCACAGACAGGAGGTCACGGACGAAATGAACGACGAAAAAGCAGAGATCCTCTATGCCGACA
This sequence comes from uncultured Eubacteriales bacterium, assembly GCA_900322105.1. Taxonomy (GTDB): domain Bacteria; phylum Bacillota; class Clostridia; order Oscillospirales; family Acutalibacteraceae; genus UBA1213. The sequence goes on from ONYV01000229.1 coordinate 2,563, forward strand.
TCATAGACCTTCCCTACCGAAAAAGCCGCCGCCATACCCCTATGTCAAACATCAGCAGAGCCGCCGCTTTTGCTCCTTTTGCGGCTCTTTCGGGCTATGACGACATGGTGCGTGAGCAGGCGCGGCTTACCGACAGCAAAGTTGATCTTTCCGAATACGAGATCGACCGCCTCAACCGTCAGCTCTGCGTCATCTCCGATGCAGTCCAAAACGGAACATTCCCCCTTGTCACCGTCACTTTCTTTCTCCCCGACGCCAAAAAAGACGGCGGTTCATACCTCACCCTCTCTGCCAATGTAAAAGCCGTTGACCCCATTTCTCAGACGCTTTCCCTCTTTTCTTCCTCTGACACCTC
>ONYV01000221.1 GCA_900322105.1 uncultured Eubacteriales bacterium
TAACCGATATTTCTATAGTAAGGAGCATTTCTTTTTTTTGAAACAATATCATTTGTTTTTCAGAGTGCCGAAGATAGTTATTGAAACATTCTTACATATATGATACAATATAAACTGTTGGTCAACAGGTGCTGAAAGAATCGTTATCATTCTTCCATAAAACAGACAGCCATACTTTCAAACAACGTTTCCGCTGTCTGATACACCATATCCCCCATGACCGGCACGTTGTTACCGTACACAGATCATTTTCCGAGGAAGTCTGATACAGTCCCATAAGAAACGGCATAGCGCAGGGAGGTTTTATGAGCTATATCACAACCGTAACAGGAAAGCATTTTGACCCGATGAATCCGCAGCAGCAGGAGATCGACATTGTTGACATCGCCCATGCACTGTCGATGCTCTGCCGTGCAAACGGACATTTCAAACGCTTTTATTCCGTTGCGCAGCATTGTATCGCCTGCGCAAACGAAGCCTCTGAGAGAGGCGCTTCCCTGATCGTGACGCTCGGAAGTCTGCTGCATGACGCAAGTGAAGCATATCTGTCCGATGTTACACGCCCTGTCAAAAAAGAACTTCCGCTTTATCAGCAGGCAGAGGATGCGCTTCAGGGTCTGATCTATCGCCGCTTTATCGGCAGACCACTGACAGACAGCGAAAAAGCTCAAATCTCCGAAATTGACGATGATATGTTCTCAATGGAGTTTCATCAGCTGATGTGTGAGGAGCTGAACAAGGATCATCAAAAGATCATTTCAAACGTAATATGTGAAGTGCGTCCTGTACAAACAGTCAGAAATGACTTCCTGCAGTACTTTATCAGTTTGTTTGATGACTTTTCGATCCATCGCGCTGACAAAGAGCAATATCCCCGCGCGCTTTCTGTTCTTCCGCCTGACGCCAATCCCCCTTCTGTCAAAGAGGAACTCTGGATCATGGAACTGGAAGATGAGATGATCGCCTGCGGCTATTACGGCAAAACTGCTGATTCGGTTTTTACACACTTTTTATCCGACGATCATGAAAAGATCTATCATCCGTTCCTGCGATCCGCCATCCGATCGGTACCCGAAACGCTGACGGATACATTTGACAAATTGACCGATTGTGACGGCAAAACGGTGATGCTGACTACCGTTTGGGACGAGGTGTTTTTCGGGATCGCCTCCCACCTGAGCCGTGACTACTGTTTTCATGAATTTGGCACAGAGAAAGAAGGCATACAGATCGGAATGTATGTTTTTTATTTTGAAGATATCAAAAGCATTGCAAAGTGGTCTGTCTTTGACACACTGATCTGAACTTCTCTCTTTTGAAAAACATACCTCTGAAAACCATCTTTTCTGCGATCATCCGTTTGACACGCAAAGATATTTCATTCCCATTAACCTGAAAGGAGAAAAGCACATTTTTATGCATCATCAGGAACAGTGCTGCTGCCATTTTGATGCCTTCAGAATGTGTTTTCGCAATCACATATGGAAAGCAATACAAACATATCGAAAGCATCTGCAGGAGTCAAAGGCTCAGAGACAGATCAGCTTCATAAGGGTCATCGTGACAGAGTAAAGGATCGTTTCTTAGCAGAAGGGATCTCAAAATTCCGGGATGAGGACATACTGGAGCTGATCCTTTTTTACTCTGTACCAAGAAAAGATACAACCGTGTTAGCGGAAAGTCTGATTCGCTCCTTTGGTTCTCTTTCATCCCTTCTTGACGCAGAAATAAACGAGCTTTCTGCGTATGGACTGAGCAAAAACACGATCGTGCTCATCAAGATGCTCCCTCAACTCTGTGTGAAATATTACAAAGAAAAGTACATCAACGAAGAAGGCGATATTGTCACCCTTGAAAATGCGCACAATTTTATTCTGCCTTTTTTTATAGACGCCGAAAACGAAAGATTATGTTTGCTGCTGTCAGATAAAAAAGGAAAGATGCTTTACTGCGATATCATCAGCGAAGGCAGTTTTTCCGCTTCAGAGCTGGACTCCCGACGCATCATGCACCTGATCCTGCAAACGGGCGCAGAATACGCTTATCTTGCTCACAACCACCCGAGCGGTATTGCCCTGCCGTCAACAAGTGACGTTAATGCTACCTCGCATTTATGCAAACAGCTTCGAGCCATCGACGCCGTCCTGGCAGATCACCTGATCGTTGCCAATCAGGAGTATTTTTCTATGGCACAATCCGGTATGTATCGCAGCATCTTTCCCCGGCAGCAAGAGAACTGACACCGCAGCGCCGCATTCATTTCAAGCCATCATTCCTACAAAAAGGTCATGCACATCGGGCAAAACGCCTTTCGTGCATGACCTTCTCTAATATCCTGCGTAATACGGCACTTCTCCGGTTCCCGAGGAAGTCTGATTTTTTCGTTGACCGTTATCGCTGTAAAGAGTATAATAAATGAGAGATAACACAAAGAATGAGGGGATTTGATGAGGCTCAACAGAAGCAGGATCTGGATGATGTGTATTGCTCTCGGCGTTCTTATTTTTTTTGCATGGATCATTATTCAGAACGTCCGTTCCTCCGTGAAGATGGATACCAGCACAAACATAACCGTCATGTTAGAGGGTAAGTATTCCATCGACGATGGCGAATGGAAACCGATTGACACCACGCAGCCGATCACCGCCCGTTTTCACAAAGCGGTTTTCAAAGGACGTTTCAGCGCATATGTTCAGGGAAGCCGTATGATGAACATTGTCTCTAAAAACGTCTGGTACACCCTCAAGGATGCTCAGGGGGCAATAATCGAAAAATACTTTAAGGAAGACGAAAATGCAGAAAATTGGGAAGACTCCGAGTATTTAGGCGACCATTTGCCCCATACTCCGGGATACCGTATCTATTCCGTTTATTCCGGTCTGATGGAGGAGTATCAAAGCAAGGATGAGATGACGCTCGAAGTAATCTATCCTTACGGAACGAGTGCAGAAGGCTTCTCCGATTGTGTTTATGTCATTTTCAG
>ONYV01000219.1 GCA_900322105.1 uncultured Eubacteriales bacterium
GCCGTGTATGCGGACGAGAGAGAAAAACGGGCGTGTATGTGGTCGGTCAGGAGATCATGCCGATCTGCGATTCGTGCGTAGCGAGAAAGCGGCGGCTGTATGAAAAACGGCGTGACCTTTTTGAAAAAAAGAAGCAGAACCTTGCAGCAGGCATTTTGGGCGCATTGTTCGGCGCATCCCTCGGCGCACTGCTGAATATGCTGTGCTATCAGTTTTTCCCGATCAAAGGGATATGGAGCGCTTTTGTGGCGGTGCTGGCGTTTTGCGGATTTGTTGTCACAGGTAAGCGCGCTACCAAAAAGAGCGGCATTATCACTGCGATCATTGCCATTGTTATTTTTGTGATATCGGAATATTTTGCGATGGTTCTGGAAACTGCCATTCTGATCGAACGTGAAGGCGGAGGCATTGCTGTTTCAGAGTCGATCGGGATCGTCAATTCCGGTCTGATGGAGCAGTCTTATCAAATGATCGCGCTTTCCGAGCTGACAGCAGGGATCGCTGTGATCTTAGCAGTGGGCGCAGTCTATTTTCTGAAACGCATCCTCACCCGACCCATGAAGATCTCCAAAAATTTACTGTAGCTTGTAAGGAAAACAATAGACTTCCTCGGATGCGATGCAAACATAAAAAGGTATCGGTAAGATGTGTAATAACACGCCACATAATACGAGTTTTTCAGAAAAGGGGGTTCTCCCCGTGTGACTGTCCCGGATATCATGAATTTCCGTGGAGCTGCAAGAGATTGTTCTTGATTTTGAAGGGGGTATAGTGTATAATAGCTTTGCAAAATAAATATAGGAAGAGGTAGGTACCGATGTATAAAGATTTGATGGATACGATAGGATTTGTGGGAAATTATGACAGCGAGGTTTCTGCGGCAATGGCGGACGAGCTGAAGCGTCAGCAGAGGAACATTGAGCTGATCGCATCCGAAAACATTGTTTCACCTGCGGTAATGGCGGCAATGGGTTCTGTTCTGACCAATAAATATGCAGAAGGCTATCCCGGAAAGAGATACTATGGCGGATGCCAGTATGTAGACGTTGTGGAGGACATTGCGATCAAGCGTGCCTGTCAGCTGTTCGGCGCAGAATATGCAAACGTTCAGCCGCATTCGGGCGCTCAGGCAAATACTGCCGTTTACTTTGCTATGCTGAAACCGGGCGATACGGTTATGGGCATGACGCTTTCAGAGGGCGGACACCTCACACACGGTTCTCCTGTCAATATTTCGGGCAAATACTTCAACTTCGTGTCTTACGGCGTGGATCCCGTTACCCACAGGATCGACTATGACAAGGTATATGAACTGGCGCTGCAGTGCAAGCCGAAAATGATCGTATGCGGCGCAAGCGCCTATCCGAGAGTGATCGACTTCAAACGTTTCCGTGAGATCGCAGATGCAGTCGGCGCTTACCTCATGGTAGATATGGCGCATATTGCAGGTCTGGTCGCAGCAGGCGTACATCCCAATCCCGTACCCTATGCGCACTTCACCACTACCACCACCCACAAGACCCTCAGAGGTCCGAGAGGCGGCATGATCCTCTGCTCCGAAGAGTTTGCAAAGGATATCAATAAAGCGGTATTCCCCGGCACACAGGGCGGTCCGCTGATGCACGTGATCGCAGCAAAGGCAGTTTGTTTTGGCGAAGCGCTCAAGCCTGAATTCAAGACCTACGGCGAAAACATCGTCAAGAACGCTCAGGCGCTGGCTGACGGTCTGCTCAAGCGCGGCAACAAACTGGTTTCGGGCGGCACAGACAACCACGTGATGCTGCTTGACCTGTCAGAGAGCGAAGTCACGGGCAAAGAGCTGGAAAGACGTCTGGACGAGGTTCAGATCACAGCCAATAAAAACACCATTCCGAACGAACAGAGAAGTCCGTTCGTCACCAGCGGCGTGCGTCTGGGTACGCCTGCCGTTACCACAAGAGGCTTTGGCGTTGAAGAAATGGACAAGATCGCTGAATATATCACGCTGGCACTCAATGACTTTGAGGGCAGCGCAGAAAAGATCCGCAGCGGCGTCAACGAGATCTGCGAAAAGTTCCCGCTGTATGCCTGATCGGTAACAAAATGAAATAGATTATGTAAAACACATTCTCGGCAGAAACGAGGGTGTGTTTTATTTACACAAACACAGAAAAATGTAACAGTGTCTATCGCTGGAAAATGGACAAAATCACGAAGTTGTTCATAAACTATTGACAAAATGTTCATTTTTGATATCATAATTGTAAAGTATGAGAAGTAAACGGCGACAGGAGGCTTTACAATATGAACAAAAGTATCTTTTTATTTCAACACCACACCAAAAAAGGCTTCACGCTGGTAGAATTAGTCGTTGTTATTGCGATCCTCGGAATTTTGTCTGCGATTGCGATCCCTGCCGTGATCGGTATGATCAACTCCGCTGCGGAATCTGCCACGAAAGCGGATGCGGCTGAGCTGAATAAGGCGTGCAGAGAGTATTACTCTTCCGTCATTTCGGGAGTAATCAGCAGTGAGTCACCGGGAAAATCAAAACAGGCAAACCTTCCATCCGCCAAGTCGACCATTGCTAAGCGTCAGGCGGCTGCGGAGGCGGCGACAGTTGTCAATGCCTGCGAATATTACGGACTGGAAAGGATCGCCACTCATTTCGACACGGGAGAGCGTGCCTACGGTTATGACAGTGTGGGAGACATCAAGCCGATGGCGGATGGATTGACAGCCGTTGTAAAAGAAACGACCTTAAAAAATCTGTACGGATAAGAAACCAAGGCGAGAGCGTTGCGCTCTCGCCTGTTTTGCATATAATTGTGAACAAAAATTGAATAAATTCAAAGCGACAAAAAAATGATAACTATAAAATCAATGAACAGTTTTTTAAAAAATATGGAATATATATAAATAATATTTGAGTAATTATGAACGAAAATTGAACGAATTAACAATGTGTTCATAATTAGGTTTCGTCATTTTATATAAAAAATATCAACAAAAGC
>ONYV01000216.1 GCA_900322105.1 uncultured Eubacteriales bacterium
ATATGCGTTTTTTCTTTGACATACTGCCCTCTATCATTATGTTTTTATTGGTATGCTTTTTTGGTGTATTTTTCTTTCCCATCGCAAGCGGTCTTTTGGGACGCATCGATTTCCGCTATATCGCCTTTGGCGCACTGTGTTTTTTCGCAGGTATGTATATGGTAGTCAGCGGAAGCAGCGAATACATGAATCTCTGGATCATCGACCCTGCTGTTTGTATGATGACGGATAAGCTGACAGAAGGTCTGTTTATGCTGTCGGTACTGGTCTACCTTCGTTCTCTGCTGCAAAGCAAGGTCAAAAGGACCGTCGCCGCTTCTGTGACAACAGCGTTTTTCCTGCTGCTGATCGTCTGTACGATATTACATACCACAGCCGCTGCCGATCTGATCGTGACACACGGGGTCATCGTTTTTTCTATGATCGCTGCCGTACTGACGATCACAGTCATGCTGCTGATCGAAGCAAAAGAAAAAAAGAGATGGATGCTGATCGAGTATCTGATCTCCTTTCTGCCGCTGAGTCTTGCGCTGACGATGGAAAGCGTCAATTTCTTCTGCGCCATTCCGGGACAATTCCACCTGAAAGCAGGACTTGCCGTCACGATCGTATATCAGATGGTGCGATTCGGAGTGGACTTTAGCAAACAATTCAAAGCGGCGATCCACTATCATCAGGTACAGCGGGAATTATACGAAGCAAAGGTCAGCGTGATGGTCAGCCAGATACGCCCTCATTTTATGTACAATGCCCTCAGCTCCATTGCGATCCTTTGCAAGCTCAACCCTGACACAGCCTATCATGCGACCGTTGCCTTTTCGGATTATCTCAGGGGAAATATGGACTCGCTCAAGCAGTCCGCTCCTGTCCCCTTTGAAAAAGAGCTTGAACACCTGAAAAAGTATCTGTACATTGAAAAGCTGCGGTTTGACGATCAGCTGAATATTGAATATGACATTCAGGATACAAATTTTGAAATACCGCTGCTCTCTGTTCAGCCGCTGGTAGAAAACGCCGTCAAGCACGGTGTGGGAATGAAAGAGGACGGCGGAACGGTCAGGATCTCTACCCGTGAGACCGAAACCGCGCACGAAGTGATCATCGAGGATGACGGCGTGGGTTTTGATGTGAACGAGCAAAAAAACGACGGAAGATCACATATCGGTATGGAAAACACCAAAAAGCGCCTGCAGGATATGTGCGGCGGAGAGGTCATCATCAAAAGCAAACCCGGTGAAGGTACGGTGGCAAAGATCATCATACCCAAAAAGGAGGAGAACAAAGCATGAGAATACTGTGTGTAGACGACGAACCCCTGATGCTCAAAATGCTGGAAATGGCGGTGAAGGAAGCAAAACCTGATGCAGACATCACATCTCACAAAAAACAAGCCGATCTTTTGAATGATGCAAAGGAACACGGCTGTGACATTGCCTTTCTCGACATTCATATGCGCGGCATGAACGGCGTAGAGCTTGCCAAAGAGCTGAAGGCAGTCAATCCGAAAATGAATATTATTTTTGTAACAGGTTTTTCGGAATACGCAGGAGACGCGATGGATCTGCACGCCAGCGGATATATCATGAAACCTGTCACCAAAGAAAAGGTCGAAAAGGAACTTGCCGATCTGCGCTTTCCGATCGTTCCAAAAAGCAATGCGCTTTTAAGAGTACAGTGCTTCGGCAATTTCGATGTATTTTTGCCTGACGGCAGCCATATGCACTTTGAGCGTCAGCGCTCGAAGGAAGTGTTTGCTTATCTTGTCCACCGCCACGGCAGCTCCTGCACTACCCGTGAGATCGCCGCAGCTCTTTTTGAAGATGAGCCTTACGACAAAAAACAGCACAACCATATCCAGCAGCTCATCTATTCTATGATAAAGAGTCTGAAAGCGGTCGGCGCGGAAAAAGCGGTGACACGCAGTTATAACGCCCTTGCCGTCAATCCCGATGTACTCGACTGCGACTACTATCGTTTTCAGGAACTGGATGCAGGCGCTGTCAACAACTATCAGAACGAATATATGAGTCAGTATTACTGGGCGGATTTCATGTATAACGGATATGACGATACATACTGACATGACAAAGGAACGGATCACATTGAAAAAGAAAAAAAGGAAAACCATAATACCCTTGCCGTAATGCAGCCCATTACGGCATTTTGTTTTCTTATTTTTGTAACCAAACTGCATTCACGGAGATCATATAAACAAAAGAGATCGGTTTTACGTGACGACTTGTCCGAACAGATCGACCTGGTGAATTTCTGACTTTTGGAGGGAGCTTATTATGAAACATTATTCTGCGCTGATACTTTCAGCTTTACTTTGCCTTTCTGTTGTTGGGTGCAGCAATCAGCAAAACAGTCCTGACAAGCAGTCTGCTCAAAGCAGTGTTTCGGAAAGTGTGACGGAAACATCAGACAACAGCAAAGCTGATGCCGATGAAAGTGCTGAGAGCCGTCAGGACGAAAGCAGTAAAGAAAGCAAAAACATGATCTTTGGCATTGAGATCGTTGACAAGGACGGAAATTCGATCGGTGAAATACCCCAAAATGTCGGCGTAACGATGACAAATCATGGGATCTTCTATCTTGTCAATGAAAATGCCGACAACGATCAGAGCTTGACGGCAGCCGCCATAAACGAAGGCGAAAAGAGCCGGATCTCTTATCATTTATACGATCCGCAATCGAAAGAAGATTATTCCTTCGGCATTGTCCCCGAACAGGATTATGAAGCAGGCTATGCCCGTATCGAGCTGAATGATAAGCTCTATACCATTATCACAACAGGAAATGCGATGGATCAGGAACCTGACAAAATGCTGCTGCTGGAATTTGACCTGAAAGAGCATACCATAGCAAAGTATCCGATCTCTGATAACGGTTTCCCCTATACGGCAATGACAGAAATGGACGGAAACCTTCTGATCCTCAATCACGACCAGACCGACACGCTGCATGACAGACTGTATCTCTTTGATACCGACACAAAAACGACAAAAGAAGTTCTGACATTTGAATTGGCAAACGATCA
>ONYV01000215.1 GCA_900322105.1 uncultured Eubacteriales bacterium
AGATCACCGTCAGGATCGGTGAGCCGCTCTTTCCCGAGGATGAAACGCTGAAAAGCGCCAGACAAATGAACAAAGCGCTCAAACAAACGATACAGGCATTTCTGGAGGAAGGTCATGAAGATTAAAGTTGCAAAAACAGCAGGTTTCTGCTTCGGTGTGAGCCGTGCGGTGGATATTGTAGAAAAGCTGGTCGATTCAGGGAAAAGGGTCTGCACGCTTGGTGCGATCATTCATAATCCGCAGAAGGTCGAAGAGCTTTCCCGAAAGGGTGTCAGGATCGTCAACAGTCCCGAAGAGGTAAAGCAAGGCGAAACACTTGTCATACGCTCTCATGGGGTAGAAGCGTCTGTGATCGACAGGATCCATGCGCTGGGACTGTCCTACAGTAACGCAACCTGTCCGTTTGTGCTGAAAATACACAAGGTCGTTTTAGAGCATTCTCAGAAAGGTGAAACGATCTTGATCGCAGGAGATAAGAATCATCCTGAGGTGCAGGGCATCATCGGACATTGCTTTGGCACGTGCTATACCTTTATGACCGAAGAAGAACTGCTCGATCTCTTGAAATCTCACCCTGAATTGGAAAATGATACCATATGCGTGGTCGTTCAGACGACTTTTCATAAATCAGTTTGGAAAAATTCTTTAAAAATATTGCAAAAAGTATGTACAAATGCTAAAATATTTGATACAATATGTAGTGCCACGTCTGATAGACAATCGGAAGCGGAGATTCTTGCGTCGGAATCAGATTTGATGCTTGTGATTGGCGGACGTCACAGCTCCAACACGAATAAGCTCTGGCAGATCTGTAAGGAAAAATGCGACGCATCTTTTCTGATCGAATCTGCGTGTGAGCTGCCGTTTGAAGCGATAGCGTCTTCTCATCGGATCGGCATTACAGCAGGTGCATCCACACCTGCAAGCATTATAAAGGAGGTACTTGTTACCATGACAGATGAAATCAAAAATACTCAAGAAAGTGAAGCCGAGGAAAATTTTCAGGAGCTCTTTGAAGAGTCTACCAAAAATTATAATACAGATGGCAGAGTAACGGGCACGGTTGTTAGCGTAACTCCCACAGAGGTTTATGTAGATGTCGGCAGAAAACAGACAGGTATTGTAAAGCTTTCCGAGCTCACGAGCGATCCTGACGCAAAAATCGAGGATCTTGTAAAGGTAGGCGACGAGCTGAACCTTATCATCATGAAGACGAACGACCAGGAGGGAACGATCCAGCTGTCCAAGAGACTTCTTGACGCACAGAAGGGCTGGGACGAGATCGTGAAGGCGGAAGAAGAAAAAACAGTCGTGAAAGGCGTTGTTACAGAAATTGTCAAGGGCGGCGTGATCGCTGTGACAAACGGCGTAAAGGTATTCATCCCTGCTTCTCTTGCCACTGCGACCAGAGGTGAAAGCCTTGACGGTCTGCTCAAGCAGGAAGTCAGCTTCCGCATTATCGAAACGACCAGACAGAGAAAGCGCGCAGTCGGTTCGATCCGTTCCGTACTCAACGACGAGCGTAAGCAGAAGGCGGAAGCATTCTGGGCAAACGCAGAAGTTGGCAAGCACTACACCGGCGTTGTCAAGTCTCTGACAACTTACGGCGCATTTGTTGACATCGGCGGTATTGACGGGATGGTACATATTTCCGAGCTTTCCTGGAACCGCATCAAGCATCCTTCCGAAGTCGTCAGCGTTGGCGATACCATCGAAGTATACATCAAGGCTCTCGATCCCGAAAAGGGCAAGATTTCACTCGGCTATAAGAAGCCGGAGGACAATCCTTGGGAGATCCTCAAGAATCAGTATCCTGTCGGTACAGTATGCGAGGTTGAGGTCGTTGGTCTGACTCCGTTCGGCGCATTTGCCAGAATCATCCCCGGCATTGACGGTCTGATCCATGTTTCTCAGATCTCTAACGAGAGAGTAGAAAAGCCGCAGGATGTACTTGCTGTCGGTCAGAAGGTCACTGTTAAGATCACAGCCATCGACTTCGAGGCAAAGCGCATCAGCCTTTCTATGAAAGAGCTGCTTGCTCCTGCAGCAGCAGAAACTGCCGAAGAAGAAGCTGCTGAAGCTGAAGAATAATCATCAACATTCATTATGATCTTTCCGTTAAGGCATCTCGTCAGAGGTGCCTTAATGTTTATACAAAAGGAGTTGTTTTGCTATGTATGAGGAATTGACCACAGCAGCCCTGCAGGCGGTCAGAGAAATAATCAATGCTGCTAAGCTGAAGGAAGGTGATATTTTCGTGGTGGGATGTTCATCCAGCACGGTTTTGGGGAAGTCTTACGGTTCAGCGTCCAGTATGGAGATTGCGCAGGCGCTGTTTGACGGTATCTATCCCGAACTGAAAAAAAGAGGTATTTATCTTGCCTCTCAGTGCTGTGAGCATTTGAACCGTGCGATCGTGACCGAAAAGGCGGCAGCGGAAAAGCAGCGCCGTGAGATCGTCAATGTTGTCCCTCAGCCCAAAGCAGGCGGCTCCTTTGCCACGATCACCTACCGCACCTTATCCGAACCTGTCGTGGTGGAGCATATCCTCGCAGATGCAGGAATGGATATCGGCGGTGTTCTGATCGGAATGCACCTGAAAGAGGTAGCGGTACCTTTGACGATCAGTATCAAAAAGATCGGTGAAGCAAATATTACTTCTGCCCGTACAAGACCAAAATTTATCGGCGGCGAAAGAGCGCACTATAATGATGACTTGAAATAATGAAGGAGATTTCAATGGACTACAAAGAAGAATTTTTAGAAATATACACCGCCAATATTCAGCGTGAGGGTTCAAAGGAGCTTCTGGACTGGCTGCAAAAGACAGATTTCTTTACAGCACCTGCCAGCACAAAATTCCACTGCGCCTGTGAACAGGGATTGCTGATGCATAGCCTGAGCGTTTATCATACACTGGTGGAACGATACTTTGAAGAGGGCAAGGACAGCGCAGAGAGTTTTGCGATCTGTGCTTTGCTGCACGATCTCTGCAAAGCACAGTTTTATAAGGTATCCACCCGAAACGTCAAAAACGAAGAAACAGG
>ONYV01000213.1 GCA_900322105.1 uncultured Eubacteriales bacterium
TTTTTGGGAAAGATTATTGCAGTAACAAATCAGAAGGGCGGCGTTGGCAAAACAACGACCGCTGTGAATACCGCCGCAGGAATCGCTAAGCTGGGCAAGAAAGTGCTTCTGATCGATATTGATCCTCAGGGAAATGCTACCAGCGGCGTTGGCGTAGACAAGCGTTCGGTGGAATATTCTTCCTATAGTGTAATGGTAGACGATGTCAAGGCGGAAGATGCGATCGTGCATACAAAATTTGATAACCTCGATCTGATCCCGTCGGGCATTGAGCTTGCGGCCGCTGAAATTGAGCTGGTCGAAGCAGACCGCCGTGAATCCAAACTGAAAAATGCGCTGGCACTCATCAAATCATCTTACGATTATATTTTTATCGACTGTCCGCCGTCACTCGGACTCATCACGACAAATGCGTTCTGCGCTGCGGATACCCTTTTGGTGCCGATACAGCCTGAATATTATGCTTTGGAGGGTCTGTCCCAACTGATGAGTACGGTGAGAAAGATCAAACGGCGTTATAATCAGTATCTGGATATTGAAGGAGTGCTGCTGACGATGTATGACGGCAGACTCAACCTGACCCAGCAGGTTGTGGAGGAAGTAAAACGCTTCTTTCCGCGTAAGGTATTCAGCGCCGTGATCCCCAGAGGCGTCAGATTGTCCGAAGCGCCCAGCTTCGGAATGCCGATCATGTATTTTGACAAATCCTGCAAGGGCGCAGTTTCTTATATGGATCTGTGCGAGGAAATCATAGAGAATAATCAATGAGGAGGAGGTACGTATGGCTGCAAAACGAGGAGGACTCGGCAAGGGACTGGACGCGATATTTCTTGAGAATGATGCAGAGGATTCCAAAGCAGCGGTAACGCTCAAAATATCGGAGATCGAACCGAACCGCTCCCAGCCAAGAAGAGATTTTAACGAGGAAAGCCTTCGGGAATTGGCAGATTCCATTGCACTTCACGGAGTGCTGCAGCCGCTGCTGGTCAGACCGCTGGCAGACGGCGGATATCAGTTAGTAGCGGGTGAAAGACGCTGGAGAGCCAGCAGAATGGCAGGTCTGTATGAGGTGCCTGTGGTCATTCGTGAAATGTCGGATGCGGAAATGATGCAGATCTCTATGATCGAAAATCTGCAAAGAGAAAACCTCAACCCCGTGGAAGAAGCGCTCGGTTATAAAGTGCTTCAGGACGAATACGGCTTCACTCAGGACGAGATCGCAAAGTCGGTCGGCAAAAGCCGCCCTGTCGTTGCCAATGCGCTGCGTCTGCTCAGTCTTTCAGAGCCGATCCTCACACTTCTGAAAGAAGGAAAGATCACCACGGGTCACGCAAGAGCGCTGTTGGGACTGGAAGATGCAGAAGAGCAGCAGAAACTTGCAGAGCAGATCGAAACAAACGATCTGACCGTTCGTGATATCGAGCGTGCGGTGAAAGCGTTCAATTCTCAAAAAAAGGACGCAAAAAAAGAAACGGCGCATCATACCAGAAATACGTTTTATGATGAAGTGGAGTTGGCGCTCAATGAGCATCTAAGCCGAAAAGTCAAGGTCGTCAACGGCAAAGACAAGGGCGGCGTGCTGGAGATCGAATTTTACAGCGAAGAGGACTTGGGCGAGCTTGCCAGATTGTTTGGAGAATAACGGAAACCATAGGCTGTTATCCGCTTGACAGCGGAATAATAATATAAGCATTTTTTTCAAAGGAGAGAATGATATGATCGACATGAAATACCTCAGAGAAAAACCGGAAGAGGTAAAGGCAAGAATCAAAAAAAGAGAAATGGATCTTGACAGTATCGTTGACGAGCTTTTGGCAGTAGACGCAAAGAAGCGTGACTGTATGGGCAAGGTAGAGGCGATGAAGGCAGAGCAGAACGCAGCCAGCAAGCAGATCCCGCAGATCAAAAAAGCAGGCGGAGATGCAAGCGAGATCATGGCAAAAATGAAGGAGCTTGTAGCAGAGATCAAGGACGGAGATGCCATGATCGCAGAGCTGGAGCAGCAGCAGACAGATCTGCTGCTTTCCCTGCCAAATCTGCCGGATGAGGATGTTGCAGCAGGCGGCAAGGAGCAGAACGAACCGCTCCACACCTTCGGTGAAAAACCGAATTTTTCTTTCCCGATGAAGAACCATGTGGAACTTTGCGAGAGTCTTGGCATGATCGACTACCAGAGGGGCGCAAAGCTCGGCGGCGCAGGAAGCTGGGTCTACAGAGGATGGGGCGCCAGAATGGAATGGGCGCTGCTCAACTTCTTTATCAACGAACATATCAACGATGGCTTTGAGTTCATCCTGCCGCCGCATATGCTGGGATATCAGTGCGGTTATGTGGCAGGTCAGTTCCCGAAGTTTACCGATGAAGTATACTGGATCAAGAATCCTACCGGCAACGAAGAAAGATTCATGCTGCCGACCGCAGAGACCGCTCTTGTCAATCTTCACAGAGATGAGATCATCCCGATCGAGGAACTGCCGAAGAAGTATATCGCCTACACTCCCTGCTACCGCCGTGAAGCAGGCAGCTACCGCAGCGAAGAAAGAGGTATGATCAGAGGGCATCAGTTCAATAAGGTAGAGATGGTTCAGTACACAGAGGACGATAAGTCGGATGTGGCTTTCAAAGAGTTGGTAGAAAAAGCAGAAAGACTGGTGCAGGAATTGGGACTGCACTACCGTCTGAGCAAGCTCGCCGCAGGTGACTGTTCCTTCTCTATGGCAAGAACCTATGATATCGAAGTATGGATTCCCAGCATGGAAATCTATAAGGAAGTCAGCTCGGCATCCAATGCCCGTGATTATCAGGCAAGAAGAGGTAATGTCCGTTACAGAGGCGAGGACAAGAAAATGCACTTTGCTCATACGCTCAACGCTTCCGGTCTTGCGACCAGCCGTGTGATCCCTGCGATCGTAGAACAGTATCAGAATGAAGACGGTTCTGTTACCGTTCCAGAGGTACTCCGTCCTTATATGGGGATCGACGTGATCAAAAAATAATTTGCTGACAGAAAATACATACAGCGCTTTTGCGGCAGACAGTGTTCTGCCGCATTTTTTTTCAATAAAAGCATTCATAGGAAAGTCTGGAAA
>ONYV01000211.1 GCA_900322105.1 uncultured Eubacteriales bacterium
GCCCCAAGAAGCGGAGCCAAAGGCGAACGCTGATTGGTTGGCGGAACTTATGCAGAGCAGTGGTGCTAAGCCGCAAGGCGGTCTTTGTGCGGTGTTGCCCTAAGTGCTTTCGCACCTTGACCGTCCGGCTTTCTGTTGCTATACTAAACTTATCGTACAAAACAAGATCTGACAAAGGATGAAAAAACGATGAAATATACCACACTGCTGATGGATGCAGACGATACCATATTTGATTTTCCGAAATGCGAATATAACGCTTTACAGGAAGCGCTGACAAGCTGCGGTTTTCCGTTCGATGACAGCATTCACGCCGCTTTCAGCGCTATCAATTCAGCTCTCTGGAAACAGTTTGAGATGAACAGGATCACAAGAGCCGAGCTGCGTGTCGAACGATTCCGTTCACTGATGCAGGAATGCTTTCAGGATCTCTCTTCTCCGAATACAGTCGCAGACAGATATGTGGAAGCACTGTCAAAGCAGGCGATCTTTATTGACGGCGCAAAAGAAGCGGTGCAGACGCTGTCAAAGCATTTTGATATCTTCATCATCACGAACGGTCTGAAAGCCGTACAAAAAGGGCGTTTTGCAAGAGCAGGTCTGGATGACTGCCTCAAGGGACTGTTCATCTCTGACGAAATGGGTGTGCAAAAGCCGATGAAGGCATTTTTTGACCGTGTGATGACGTACATCCCCGAAAAGGAAAGTGACCGCATATTAGTGGTCGGTGATTCCCTCACATCCGATATGCAGGGCGGCAGAAACGCAGGGCTTGACACCTGCCTTTACGATCCGCACCATAAGACAACGCTGCCGCATCCGCTGTGCGACTACCGTATCGAACGTCTGACAGAGCTGCTTTCTCTGTCAGAGTAAAAAGTTTCCCGACAGGCAAAAATGCCTTATTTTGCGCGCGGTACCGCCTGAAAATCATATCATAAATCAACACAAAAACGCAGTCAGCATGCTGTTTTTCGTGCGGTATGCCGTATTTGCTTTTTTGGATTTTTTTACCACATGGTTCATTGACACACAGGGCGATATATGATATGACATGATATCAAACTGAATAATAGCTGCAAAAAGTTGTTATCATCGTCAATACATTCAGATTCAGGAGGAATAAAAATGAGCGAAAAGAAAATCGGTACCCCGTCTGTTGAAAAGCCTTGGAAAAAATTCTACTCCCCCGAAATTATGAAAGCACCCTTGCCCGAATGTTCTATCTATGATTATATGTTAGAGCAGAACAAGGATCATCTCTCTGATATTGCCATCAACTATCTTGGCAAAAAGATCACCTACGGAGAAATGCTGCTCAATATCAACAAGGCAGCCGCCGCTTTTCTGAAAGCAGGCGTAAAAGAAAAAGAGATCGTTACCCTTGCACTTCCGAATATACCCGAAACCATTTACTGCGTGTATGCGCTGAACAAGATCGGCGCTGTCGCAAATATGATCCATCCTCTTGCAGGAAAAAGTGAAACTGCATTTTATGTCAACGAAGTCAAGAGCCGGTTTGTGCTGATCTTTGACGGAGCTTATGAAAATGTTGCCGACGTTTTTCAGGATACAACGGCGGAAAAAGTCATCGTGGTGTCGATCGCCGATTCCCTGCCGATCATCAAAAAGATCCTGTATTCCCTGAAAGTCAAAAAGCCGCAGATGGATGAAACGCTGTTCCGGACATGGAAGAGTTTCATCCGCGAGGGCGGCGACACCATCGTGAAGTCTGTCAAAAGAGATCATCATGATGTGGCGATCATTTCTCACACAGGCGGCACCACAGGAGAGCCGAAAGGCTGTATGCTGTCTGATTACAATGTCAACGCAGAGATCTGGCAGGTCATCAATTCCATGAAAAACAAAAGGCAGGAAAAGATGCTTGTCGTTTTGCCGCCTTTTGTCAATTACAGCTTGGTCAACGGTATTTTAGAGCCGCTGGTCGCAGGCTTTACCACCGTTCTGCTGCCAAAATATGAACCTGAAAAGTTCGGTGAATATGTCAAGACCTATCAGATCAACCACGTCAACTCCATCCCTGCCTATTGGGAAGCGCTCATCAAGATCCCCGATATTCAGAAATACAACTTTTCGGGGCTGGGATTTGTATTCTACGGCGGAGAAGGCATGAAAAAAGAATCCGAAAACGAAGTCAACCGTATCCTTGCCGAATGCGGCGCTAAGGTAAAGCTGCAAAAGGGTCTCGGCATGACAGAGATGACAAGCGCAGCGTCTGCTACCTTTGAGCAGATCAACCTGCCCGGCAGCGTTGGCATTCCGCTGGCAAAGACCGTTTTCAAGGTCGTTGATATGGACGATCAGTCCGAGAAGTCCTACAACGAAGAAGGCGAGCTGTGCATCACAGGTCCTACCGTGATGATCGGCTACTACCACAACGAAGAAGCAACCAACGATCTGATCGAGGTAGACAAAGACGGTCAGCGCTGGATCCATACGGGCGACTTGGGACACATCACCGAAGACGGCGTTGTCTTTGTCACAGGACGCGCAAAGCGCATCATCATGACAAAGGGTGAAGACGGTCAGGTCACGAAGATGTTCCCGAACAGGATCGAAAAAGCCGTACACAAAGCGCCGTCTGTTGAGCTTTGCTGTGTGATCGGTGTGCCCGATCAGGAGAGGATCAACTATCCGAAAGCGATCGTTGTACTCAAGCCCGGCTTTGAAAAGAGTGAGGCTGCAAAAGAAGAGATCCGTGAAGTCTGCAAAACAAAGCTCCCCGGATATATGATCCCCGACGAGATCGAATTCAGAGATGAACTCCCCCGTACACCGAGAGGAAAAATCGACTACCGCGCCCTTGAGGATGAGCTGAAAAACAAGTGATCCTGTTTTGACAGCACGATCATCAATGTTGTCGGGGCAGTTACACAGGGGAACCGCAATTTCCCCCGTTCCCATCCTGAAAAACTTAAGGCAATACCGCACAAAGATAGTGCCGCAGATGCGCTGTCAGATTTTTCGTCAGATTGTACAGAAATTCCGAAGGCATACTGACGTATGTCAAGGAATTTTTGTGCAAGATGACGGAAAATATGCAAGCAGATGTGGCGCTAAGCCGCAAGGCGGTCTTTGTGCGGTGT
>ONYV01000226.1 GCA_900322105.1 uncultured Eubacteriales bacterium
TCAAGATCGGCAAAAAGCGTATGAAGAAATGGCCGAAGGTGCTGTCGCATATTTACAGCAAATTGGTCATCGTCATCGGCTTCGGTATCTTCTGCTTCTCGGATATGACGCAGCTTGGCAACTTCTTTGCCAACATCAGCGGCGTGAGCATGATGTCTCACGGCAACGCTTTTGCGGATCCTGTTACATGGAGCGTGTGCCTGAAAAATCTGTTCCTTGTGCTGGTCGCTATCGTTGTGTCTACGCCCATCCTGCAAAAGATCAAGTCCTTCTTCTTCGAGTGGGGCAACAATGTCGTCTATACTACAGGAAAAATGCTCGCAACGGCAGGCTGTCTGTACCTGCTGATCATGTCCAGCATCTTGTTGGTAGATTCTACCAACAACCCGTTCCTGTATTTCCGCTTCTGATATGAGAAAGGAGGCTCCTTATGGAACAGCAACAGCATCCGCAGCATTCTGACGCTGCCAAACAGAAACAATCACACAAAAAAAGCTACAATTCCTATAAACGCTCGACTGTCCGTCAGTATTCTTCGACCATTTCCCTGCTTATCATGATCCCTGTGTTTGCCCTTCTGACACTGTTTTTGTATGTGTTCCCACGTTCAACGCAGTCTCAGATCGAGAAAAGAAACCTTGCCTCTTTCCCGACCTTCACTATGGAGGACTATTTCAGCGGCAAGTTTACTGCGGGCATCAACACATGGTTTACCGACACCGTACCCTATCGTGACGATTTCAAGAATATGGGCAACTCTTTCAAGGGTTCTTTCGGCATCTCCACGGGCAACACCGTCAACTTTGTCGGTGATGTCAAGAAGGTCAATAAGAACAACAAGAAAGACCGGACTTCCAAGCCTGCCGAAAGCTCACAGACCTCTAAGCCTTCGGAAACAAGCGCACAGACAAGCGCACAGACTTCTGACACATCCGCAGAACCTTCCAAACAGGAAAGCTCGCAGGCGGAGGCAAGCAGCAGAAACTACCGCGATGAGGACGCTGAGTGGAATGTTGAAAACGGCGTCGTCGTTGTCTATCAGGACGGTCACTACCGCGGACTGGAAATGTTCGGCGGCGGTTCGGGCAATGCCTATGTAGACGCCCTCAACGACCTGCGTACAAAGCTCGATGGCAATATCAAGATCTATTCGATGATTGCGCCGCTTGCCAGCGAATACTATACGCCTGCCAACTGCACCGAATTTACGCAGAACCAGAAAGAATACTTTGATGATATCGCCGCACGTCTTGACAGCGGCATCACCAGCATCGACATTGACTCGGTACTTGCCAAGCACACCGAAGAACCGATCTACTGCCGTACCGACCACCACTGGATGCCGCTGGGCGCTTATTATGCAACCCAGACCTTTGCTAAGGCGGCAGGTGTGGACTTCAAGGAACTCAGCACCTTCAAGCCTGTGACCATTGAGGGCTTTGTGGGTACGATGTATGCTTTCTCAGGCGGCGACATCAACATCAAAAACGACCCTGAGGACTTCATCTACTATGTTCCCGACAATTACGATCAGGTCAAGACCGATTTCTACGACACTTCCTTCAACTTTGACTATACGGGCAGCTACTTCAAAGAAGTAGGCGACCCGCAGTCGAACGCATACCTGACTTTCTTTGGCGGTGACGAACAGATCGTAAAGGTTCGCACTAACGTCAAGAACGGCAGAAAGCTGATCGTTATCAAGGACAGCTACGGCAACGCAGAGCCGGGCTTCCTCATGAACAGCTTTGAAGAGATCTACATTGTCGATATGCGTTACTTCAACCTGAATCTTGTCGATTTCATCAACAAGATGGGCATCACAGATGTTCTGTTCACCATGGTCACATACTCCGCCTTTGGCGATAATTCCTATAACCTGCCCGATCTGATCAGTCAGGCACAGGGAGAAGAGATCGTTGACCACTATATGGACGAGCAGGAAGAATGAAGAAACTTGGAGTGAGGAGTGGAAAAGTGCATGAAAGAATTGGAATATCCTTTTGATTCGCAATATATCATCAAAAAGAGAAAATCTTTGAAAAAAGCGCTGATGGCAGACGGCAGCAAGCGGCTGAAAAAGAAGATCGCTGTTTTCGGCGGTTCAACGACCAATGATATCGTGGTGTATTTAGACCTGTTTTTGCTCAACCACGGCATTGAAGCGGAATTTTATCAGTCGGAATATGCTCAGTACTGGCAGGATGCCATGTTCCCCTCTCAGGAACTGCTGGACTTTGCGCCCGACATCGTTTTCATCCATACGACGAACCGTAATATCACAAGTTACCCCACCGTCAGGGACAGCAAAGAAACGGTCCGGGAAATGCTGAATGCGGAGTACCGTAAGTTTGAACAGATGTGGGAAAAGATCAGTCAGACATATCATTGTCCGATCATTCAGAATAACTTTGAAATGCCGTTTTTCCGACTGATGGGCAACAAGGACTGCAGCGATTGTCACGGCAGGGTGAATTACCTGACAAGGCTGAATGAGAAATTCTATGAATACGCCGAAAAGACAGAGGGCTTCTATATCAACGATATCAACTATATCTCTGCATCGTTCGGTCTGAAAGAATGGAGCAACCCTTCCTACTGGAATATGTATAAATACGCTATGTGCGTAGATGCGATCCCGGAATTTTCCTTTAACCTTGCCAATATCGTAAAATCGGTGTTCGGCAAGAACAAAAAAGCCCTTGCTCTCGATCTTGACAACACCCTGTGGGGCGGCGTCGTGGGCGATGACGGTGTAGACGGCATACAGATCGGTCAGGAAACAGGCGTTTCGCAGTCATACTATGAGTTCCAGACTTATATCCGCTCCCTGAAAGATCTGGGCATCGTTCTGACCGTATGTTCCAAAAATGACCATGAAAATGCGATCGCAGGGCTGAATCATCCCGAAGGCGCTTTGAAGCCCGACGATTGCGCCTGAAATGGACAGTGTGGAAAACTATATCATGACGCTGGATCGCAACGGTTATTTTGAAGTCACGAATTTCAGCGAGG
The DNA here is from genome assembly GCA_900322105.1 of uncultured Eubacteriales bacterium. Classification (GTDB taxonomy): domain Bacteria; phylum Bacillota; class Clostridia; order Oscillospirales; family Acutalibacteraceae; genus UBA1213. The sequence goes on from ONYV01000226.1 coordinate 3,016, forward strand.
ATGACCTCAAGCGCAACGAAATGTACAAGGCAAACGCAGAAAGAGCGTCACAGCAGGCTTCCTTTGCCGACTATAACGAATATCTGCTCAGCCTTGACATGACGGCGGTCATTGATGATTTTCTGCCGGTCTATCTGCAAAGGATCACCCAGCTTTCCAACAAGAGCAATCAGTTCAACGTCACCACCAAGCGCTACACGCCAACCGAGATGGAAGCAGTGTTTGAAAGCGATGAATACATCCGTCTGTACGGCAAGTTAGTGGATAAGTTTGGCGACAACGGTGTGGTATCTGTTGTGATCGGCAAAAAGGACGGAGCTGTTCTGAATATGGAATTGTGGCTGATGAGCTGCCGTGTGCTGAAAAGAGACATGGAGTTTGCAATGCTGGACAGACTGGTGGAGCGCTGCCGTGAACAGGGGATCACTACCATCAAGGGTTATTATTACCCCACTGCGAAAAACAACATGGTGCGTGATCTGTACGGACGGTTCGGCTTTGACAAGATCAGCGAAGACGAACAGGGCAATTCTGTATGGGAGCTGTCTGTTGACACTTATCAGCAGAAATGTCACGTCATAAAGGTAGAAGACAATACTGCAATTTCGCAGTAAACAGAGAATTTGATACTATTATACAAAGGAGATCAGAAAATGGACACAAAAACGATTTATGCAAGACTGAACAAGGTATTCAGAGACGTATTTGACGATGACAGCATTGTTGTCAACCCCAAAACCACCGCAGATGATATTGACGATTGGGACAGCCTGGAGCATATCACCCT
>ONYV01000209.1 GCA_900322105.1 uncultured Eubacteriales bacterium
AGGAACGTTCCGAAAAAAACGGTGATATACTCTCTTTGAAATCTCAATTTTTTTTCGGAGAAACGGCTTTATCAGCGGGTATTCAGGCGAATAACAATTTTTGTGAAAAATATGATGTTTACGTAAGGGCAAAATGGTGTTAAAATATACATAAAATCCGTCCGATGAGAATTGATTCTGTCACATAGTGACGAAGAACATCCTTATGGGACTCATTGAGCGTAAAGCTCGCAATTGAAATATCACGAGGAGGAAACAATCATGAACAAATGGAAAAAGATCCTGACGACCGTGCTTGCCGTATCTATGCTGGCAAGTGTTGCTGCGATCCCTGCATCTGCAGCAGTTATCGAAACCGATCAAAACCTTGTGCGCATCACTAACCCCTACGGCAGTGAAGGCGATGTGGACGGTCTGGTACCTGAGGGCGACAGAGAAACAAGCTACGCATGGTGTATGGCTTCTCTCGGCGATTATGTCTATATCGGCACCAATAAGAATTTGGGCGGTATGGTAGCAGGCAACTTTATGCAGCAGCTTCTGGATGCAGGTCTTTCCGAAGAGACAGGCTGGGCAATGTCAGACGTTGTTTCGGGCGGCTCGGTTCCGCATCCTACCACCACAGAGGGCGGTCAGATCCTGCGCGTCAACTGCCTGACAAATGAGGTAGAGGTACTTTATACTGCGCCTATGGGCACATCTTTCCGTATTGCGATCACTCACGGCGATCATGTCTATTTCTTTGCGTCTGTTCTGACAGGACAGGGAAATGTCAATGAAGTCATTCGCATCAGTGATGACGGAACGTATGAAACGGTATACTCTGCTGAAAACGACACCAGCATGAGAGCTGTCTGTGAATTTGACAACAAGCTGTTCCACGGCGGCATTGACCCCACGGAAGAAATCGCAGAAGGCTATGAAGGCAGCGCAAAGCTTGCTGTAATGTATATGGACGAAGAAGACAACAGCGTCTGGAAGCGTGTTGCCGACTATAAGGATTTTGGACTGCAGTATGCGACCGACCCGATGATGCAAAGCCCCATCACAAGCCCCATCTGGGACATCTGTGCTTATAACGGCGATATTTACGCAACACTGCCCACCGTTCTGGGCTTTGCCGTTTTCAAGGGACATCCTGCCAAGAACGGCGAGACCGCTAATGAATACGGATGGGTCTGGGAAGAAGTCGTCGGTTACAATAACGGCGTCAACCCCATCGCTATGAATCCTGACGCTTCTCCTGCAACGGGCAACTATATTTCTATGGTGGCTACACCCGTTGTATTCAACGACGAGCTCTATCTGTTCGATTTTGATAATACCATCATTGCAGAAAGAAGTGCGATCAGCGGCGTTTTACAGCAGATCCAGGGCGGAGAGATCAAGGCGAGCGATTATCTCAGACCGATGTATAATACCCTGCGCCATCCCCAGAACCTCTGGAAGCTGAACAACGAAACAGGCGCTTTTGAGCAGGTTCAGGGCTTTACGGATATGGTAAAGGATACCGCAAACGAGTATGTTTGGAGAGCAGAAGTCTTTGAGGATGAGCTTTATCTCACTACGATGGACTCCGCTACGATCTATAACTTCCTGACAAAGCTCACAGACGGCAGCTTCCTGAATATGTCCGCAGGCGAGCTGAAAACACAGCTCGGTTACGTTGCAAAGATGGTGGCAAGCATCGCAGTCGACAAATCTGAAAAATTAAAGGAAATCAAAGCAAAGCTCATGGAAGCTTCTGCGGAACTGACCGCTCTGGTCAATCAGATCGGTCAGAATGAAGATGTACAGGCGTTTGTTCAGAAGATGATAACTGCCGTAACCAAGCTCCAAACCGCTTCTGCACAGCTGAGGGAAGAACTTGTGAAGTGCGAGTTTGTCCAGCATCTTTCCGAATGCATTCAGAACGTCAAGACAATGACGCAGGCAAAGAAAGACGAAGCCGTACAGAAGGTAAAGGATTATCTTGCAAAGTACAGCCTGTCCGAACTGATCGCGCCCGGACTGGATGTTCCGCTGAGCACCCTTTCGGATGAGGAACTGAGCGCATATGTAGCAGCGCTTGAAGAAAACCTCGGAAAATTCGTAGAAAAGCTGAAAGTGGATATTCCCCAGCTGAGAACACTTACTCCTGAAGATATCGAAGCAATCAAAGAGTATGCCGGTATTCTGAAGCTTGAACTGATCGATAAGACCATCGGTATGGAACTGTATCAGTCACTGAGCGAAACCAAAACTGCTTTTGAAAACAGAGTAGAATATCAGAAAAATGTTGCCAAAGAAAAGGTCAATGAAAAGCTCAATGAACTGTATGAGAAGCTCCCTGAAGAAGCTCAGACGAAGATCAGCGGCTTTGTGCAGAAATATGTTGTAGAGCTTGGCGGCGCGCTCCGTGAGGAATATGCCGCAAAGACAGCCGAGATCAAAGAAAAGGTCGCTGCTGTGAAAGCACTGACACTCGGCGATTACGAAGCAATCGCAGTCAACAGCGCCGAAGCACTGGCAAATCATGCAGCAGAAGCGATCAAAGCCGTCAACGCTGAATTCAGCAGCCGCGGACTGGGACTTTCTGATGATGAGATCAACAGTATCGTAGAAGATATCATGACACAGAAAGATACATTTGCTGCTAACGTGGCGGCAGATCTGGATAAGCTCAGCACCAACAGAGAACTCACTGTCAAAGAAGCAGTCCGTGAAAACATCGATGCCAAACTGATGAAGGCATGGCAGGACATTGACGCTAAGGCAAACGCAGCGTACTATGCGGCACAGAAGATCTATGACAGCATTGACTTTGAAGGTCTGAAAATGTACGCTTATATCAATGATATGGTACAGAACGACGAATGGGGCTTTGATATGTTCAAGACCGCAGACGGTGAGAACTTTGACGTTGTGACCCGTGACGGTTTCGGCGACAAGTACAACTACGGCGGACGTACCCTCGTTTCTACTCCTTACGGACTGTATGTCGGTACTGCTAACCCGTTCTACGGCGCACAGCTCTATCGTCTGACAAACGGTCTGAAGGCTGCTCCGACAATGGAAGAAGACGCTATCACCCTTGGCGATGAGGCGACCGTAAACCTCAATGCATCTGGCGGTGTTGCTCCTTATCGCTATACCGTTCTTTATAAGAAGGCTTCCGAGTTCTGACAAAGGATGCAGAAGGCAACGTCGTTAAGACAAACCTGAAAGTGAATGTCAGCACAGAACTGAAGAATCAATCCAGACTCAGCGCAGACACGATCAAAAAAGGCGATAAAGTCAAGGTTCGTGCTATTGCAAAGGGCGGAACAGGCGATTATCAGTATGCTGCGTACTATAAGAAGGCTTCTTCCGGCAAATGGTCTGTGATCCATGAATACAGCGAAAATAATGCATTCAATATCACACCTTCTTCTGCTGTAGATTATGAAGTTCGCGTTCTCGTAAAGGATTCAGCAGGCAATGTTTCCGAAAAGATTCTGCCGCTGACCGTGACAGCAGAATAATGATCTTGTCCGAATAACCACTCATTTCCCCGAAGGCTCATCCCCTTCGGGGAATTTTTTTGTCATTAGACACCTTGGGATTTGTTGAATTTGCCTATGACATTTTTTGTTCAAAAGTTTTATAATATAAAGGGAATCAATCTGATGTCGCTCTGCCTCTTCCGCACCTTGACCGTTGTGAACGCAGACGTTTTTTCAAAAGGAGAATGAAAATGTTTCATGTTGGCGATACCGTCTTATATGGCACACAGGGTGTGTGTAAAATTGAAGGCACAGAAGAAAACGATCTTGGCGGCAATACGGTCGAGTATTATGTACTAAGACCTGTGTTTGATGAAAATGCGAAGATCTATGTCCCTATGAACAATCAGATGCTGCTGAGCAGAATGCGTGATACCCTCACAGATCAGGAAGCGCGCAGACTTCTTGACAGCACTTCTGACGCTGAACTCGTCTGGAATGAAGATGACACGCTCAGAAAACAACAGTATCAGGCGATCCTGTCCCGCAGTATGGAAACAGAATTGCTGTCGGTCGTCAAAACACTGTATCTTCATCAGAAAGAGCAGAAAGCGAAAGGAAAAAATTTGCATATCAGTGATGAAAATATCTACAAGCAGGCAAAAGGGATATTGTTGTGTGAGCTGGCGTTTGCTATGGGTATCAGTCAGGAGGAAGCAGAACGTTTGCTGATGAGTTGTTTGTCAAAACAAAAATAGACTTCCTCGGGAACCGGAGAAGTGCCGTATTACGCAGGATATTTTGTGCCGGAAAAAGCGTCTCGAGTGCAGCACTACTTGGTGTAATGCAAGGGAGAGACACTTCGCTTGGCGCAGAAGAGACAAGTAAGACGGTGCTTCGGAAGTTTCCGAGCGAAGGTCACATGGATCTCAAGGTGCGCAAAGATGTGATGTTCAGGTGTTTTTTGTGCTGACAATATCTTCTGTGGGCTATGCAAAAAAATGGCGGTTTTTATAAAATAATCATAAAAAACGCTTGACAAACAACAGGTGATATGATATTATATATAACGCAGTCAGCAATATAACGCTGATGCGAATAAGGTCCGGTAGTTCAGCTGGTTAGAACGCTAGCCTGTCACGCTAGAGGTCGACGGTTCGATCCCGTTCCGGATCGCCATTCTCTCAAACTCTCTCAAAAGAGAGAGTTTGTTTTATGCTGGTATAGCTCAGTCGGCAGAGCGCATCCTTGGTAAGGATGAGGTCACCAGTTCGAATCTGGTTATCAGCTCCAGAATAATACAGTGTTTATGCGGCTT
>ONYV01000208.1 GCA_900322105.1 uncultured Eubacteriales bacterium
TTTCCATTCCCATTGGCTGATTAAAGTCACTCAGACTATATTGATGATACCTATCAAATTTGTACATCTTCGTTTTCCCTCCAAGTGCAAGCTTTTTTCTTTGTTTCTGTATTTTTCCTTGCACTTATTATACCATGTCTTACCCTGAAACTCTACTGTTTATCGGTATTTCAAATCTCTTCGGGAGAAAAAAGCAGACACTAATTATAATCATGACCGATCACTTTATCTATTTGCAGTACATTTCTTCCCCCTGTGTTCTATCGCTGACGGCTCACCGCTCAGGCAGCATCATCTATTTGCTGTCTTATCAAATATTTCACACATCATTATGAATTATGCATTATTTTTTGTTTTCCGGTAAAAGGTGTTTTGTATGTGATTGACAAAGAATACTGCAAATGGTATACTAAAAGAGAACCCAGTGCGTTGCCATATACAGCATATTTCAAAGGAAAGGAAGGTTAAATGATAGCGACAACTCTTTTACGCTTTCTTGAGGATACTTTTGCCGTCCTGACAATCAAGGCAGGCGACCTGACGAAAAGCATATGATTCACGCATAGCGCAGGTTAATTTATATCCGTACAGAAAGCTATTTCAGATCACAGAGCGACTATGATCGCATTCGCTTTCGATCTCAGCCCGTTTTCAGAGATCAAGCAAAAGCGGCGGTCAATATCGGCTCGGCGCGCTGTTCCATGAAAAAAAATATTATATTGGAGAGATCATTATGACTGTATTGTTTGTTATTTTTGGCATTCTTCTGATCGTTTCGGGTGTTTCACTGATGACGACTCCGCTGTTCACGTTCTTGAACGCAGGCTATTTCATTGTCATCCTCATCGGTGTTTACGGCATCATGGGTATTGTAAAATCCATCGTGAAGAAGAAGTTCGGGCTCAATTTTATCTTTAGTATCATCAGTATCCTTTTCAGCGGATGTGTGATGTTCTTCCCTCACATGATGCTCCTGACTGACAGCATCATGATCTATATGACCGCTGCATGGTTTGTATTACAGGGTATCATCAATATTATCACTTCCATCCGCATCACCAAGCCGCTCGGCACAGGTTTGTGGATCTTACAGCTGATCTTCGGCATCCTTGGCATTCTCATCGGCTGCTATTCCTTCTTCCATCCGCTGGCTATGGCTGTTTCTATGGGCGTCCTCATCGGCATCTACTTCATCGAAACAGGCATGTCCATGATCGTCACCGCCTCAGTAGCAGACGACCTCAGACGCCCCTAAGCGGCCGGCGGCAAGCTGCCGCTCCCCTGTGGGGAATCATCGGTATTCTTTCTTCGCACCGCCGTCGCAGGCGGCTTGCCGCCTGCTTTGGGCTTACATCTACAGAACTGTTGCTTTGTTGCACTAAAAATTTAACTTGCAAGTTATTTCTAAAGTGTACTGACTTTCAATACCCGAAAAAGTTAGCCCAAAGCAAGCCGTCAGGCTTGTGACGGCGTATCAGAGGTATGACACCAACGGTACAACAATCGGGAGCGCAGGCTCTGCGCCGCCTGCTTTGGGCTTACTTTCTCTCGGCATGAAACTTTCTCATGCTATGATCTTACTAAGCACATTCATTGTACATTGCACTATTGCTTTCAGTATCAGTATGGCGTTGTTTCAAAATGCCATACTGATATTTTTTTGAGCTTAATGCAAAAATACCGCATTATCATGCTTGAGATCAGCGCTGATAATGCGGTGTATAGTGAATGATGATTACTTTATCCTGACGGTACTTTCAAGAGTGTTCAGAATTTCCTGTGCAAACTTTTTGGGATGCTCTTTGATGAGGAGATGGGTGCTGTTTTCAAACGGTACGCTGCGGTAGGGGGATGTAATATGAGAACGATACCACTTTTCAAGATCGGGCGAAAACAGTGAACCCGGTACAGCGTAAAAATAGGTCAGGGGTACATTGATCTTTCCGACAGTGTTTCTGTAGTCCATTTGTTTCATATCGTTTGCCAAAGATACGATCGTCTTTTTGTCGCATCTTTTCAGGATCTTTCTCAGCGGAAAATTCATCAGTATTTTGGGCAGCTTTCCTAACTTTGGATATGCGGCGACCGAAAACGCTCTGAATACTTCAAAAAAGGTTTCCTCCGTTGTTTCGGTGTCTTCCTGATCTGTATAATTACCTTGATATAAGCCTAAATTCCAGCCGCTGTTATTCGCTTGTCTGGGGGTCATATCACATAAAACGATCTGACGCAGCGCACTGCATCCGTAACGGGCGGTATAGTTCATGATAACGCCTGCGCCCATCGACCAGCCCAACAGTGTGAAATTTTGTAATTCAAGACCGCAGATCAGCTCGTTGAGATCATCGGCAAGGGTGTCCAGTGTGACATTGTCCCGATTGGCGTCCTTGCTGTTTCCGTGTCCTCTGTGATCGTAAGTAATGCACCGTGCATAGGGTGCGACTTTTGGAACAACGTGTTTGAATACATCATGTGAACTTGTCCAGCCATGCAGCATCAAAACAGTGTCCGCTCCGCTTCCGCTTTCCTCATAGTACAGTTGTTCTCCGTTCTTGAGCGTAAAGTAACTCATGTTCGATACTCCCTCTTTCCTCTGATTCTGTTGGCTGTGTTGTCATTTTATACTAATGATTGTATCATAGATCGAATCATTTGTATATACCTGACAACATTTTTCTTTCGGAAGTTCTCAAAGGCATTTTGAAAATGCTGTCTCAATTTTTTTCGGAACTATCGCTGCTTATGAAAATGTTATGAAATGGCACGTCCGTCTGTTCCGAAACGGCATTTGCTGACTTTTTCTCCTTGTCATGATCCTGTCAAATGACGCTGTATAGAAACGATCGGCTCTTCAAATAATCACTTTTTTCAAATATCCTGTTTTTACTTGACCCAAAGAAATATGGTGCTATAATGAGAGTATAGGATGTTAAAAAAATACTGAAACAGGTTCCTGTTTCGATCGGGAGGAATCATTCATGAGAAAAAAGTCAGTTACCGTCATGCTGCTTTGTGCGTGCCTGCTGTCGTCAGTTGCCTTTGCAGGATGTCAAAACTCAGGAAATCAATCATCAGTCACTTCTGCTGCTTCTGATACTGCCGTTTCTGTGGTTTCAGATTCACCCTCACAGAGCAGTGAGGAAACTACACCCTCACAGA
>ONYV01000205.1 GCA_900322105.1 uncultured Eubacteriales bacterium
AGACTGCCGCAGCCGTCTGGAAGAAAATTCCAAAGGTGTTTTATGGTATGACGAACAGGAAACCGCGGAAAAGGCAAGAGAGGCGGTCAATCGCCTCTCGGACGAATACGGCTTTTTGTATGAATGCGGCGGCTTGCCGAAAAGCCTGCTGCTGTCAAAAGGAATGTCGTATCTGAACCTGACGGGCGTATTTTTCCCGTGGACGTTTGAAGCAAACGTCAATACAGACATCAAAGACTATACCATGCCCTTTACGATGTGTCACGAGCTTTCACACCTGCGCGGCATGATGCACGAGGAAGACGCCAATTTTCTGGCATATCTTGCCTGTATCGGTTCAAAGGACGACGGTCTGCGCTATGCAGGATATCTTTCGGCACTCAACTATCTTTCAAGGTATCTCTATCTTGCGGATGAAACGCTCTATGATGAATATCTTGACCATCTTACAGACGGTATGCTCCGTGATATCATTGCGCACAGGGATTATTGGTCGCACTTTGAAACACCTGTTGCCAAAGTCGCCGCAAAGGTCAACGATTCCTATCTCAAAACAAACGCTCAGCCGCAGGGGGTACGCAGCTACGGCAAGGTGGCGGAACTGATCCTTGCCCATTTTCATCAAACCATCCTGCCAACACTGAACCGTGACGATCATTCGTGAATATTTTCATAAAATCATGTTTTTTCTCTGTACAAATCAAAAAAACTCTTGTATAATATATACGGAAAATTGTTTCGTTTTTGCATAGAAGCAATATCTTTCTCTGACGGGCGCTGCTTGTCTGTAAGGCTTACAGACAGCGTGTCTGCGGCATATTTTTCTAAAGTAACAGGAGTGGATTCAGGTGAAAAAGATACTGATCGCAGAAAATGATGAAATCAATCAGTCTCTTCTTTACGAGATTTTTGCAGGACAGTATGAATTGATACAGACAGACAGCAGTGAGAAAGCCTTTCGGCTGCTCACGGAAAAACGGGACGAGCTGTCGGCGATGATCTGCCGTCAGGAACTTGCCGAGCGTTTCAGCTCACAGATGGTGCAGACACTGAGTGCTTTGAAAGTATTCGATCGGGTGCCGATCCTGATCGTTCTCGACTATGGTAAAGTAATGCTCCATCCCCAAAAGCTGCATCTGCCTTTCAGCGATGTGATCGCATCTCCTGTCAATCCGACCGTCGTGAAAAAGCGTGTACGAAATTTAGTGTCCTATTTCTCCGGCAAGCAGTCGATGGAACAGATGCTGTCCGATCAGACAAGGAAGATCCTCGATCAGAACAGGGTACTCAAGGAACAGCAGAAAAAGATCAATACCATCCATAACGATATGCTCGATACGCTCAGCACTGTCATTGAGTACCGGGATGTGGAATCGGGCAAGCACATTCACCGCATACGGAAGTTTACAGAGGTGCTGCTGCGCATATTAGCGGAAAAGTATCCGAAATATAAAATGACCGAAGACAAGATCGAGATGATCACCTCGGCGTCCTCTCTGCATGATATCGGAAAGATCGCCATACCCGATTCGATCCTGCTCAGCCCCCGCCGCCTGACGTATGAAGAGTTTCGTATCATGAAGCAGCACACCATCAAGGGCTGTGAGATACTCGAACAGCTCGAAGCCGTCGAGAAGAATGAGTATTACCGCTACTGCTATGATATCTGCCGCTATCACCATGAAAAATGGGACGGCACAGGCTATCCCGAAGGACTGGTCGGGGACGAGATACCCATCTGGGCACAGGTGGTGTCGCTGGCGGACTGCTATGATGCGCTGACCAGCGAAAGACCGTATAAGACCGCCTATTCTCACGAAACCGCAGTAGAGATGATCCGAACAGGCGCGTGCGGCGCTTTTTCGGATGAGATGATGGACTGCTTCGGCGCTGCCCTGCCGAAGATGAAAGAGCTTGCGATCCGCTATGCAGACCAAAGCAGCGCAGACCACAGCAGAAAAGACATACGCAAACCGACCGCAGCGCAGGACGCTTCCCGTGAACCAAAGAAGGATATCTATCTGAAAATGGATCGAAACGATCTGATCGACACCATAGAGCATCAAAAGACGATCTTGGAAGAATATCGGAAACGTGACCGTGAGGTGCTGGAGAAGCAGTCGGATTATGTGATAGAATTTGATCTGAAAAACGACCTGCTGCATGAGCGCAAAGGCTCAATGAAAGCGCTTTGCGGCTATCAACCCAAGAATTACGAGGAAAGCGTCAATATCCTGTCGGAATGCTGCGAAGGGGAAGAAGCGTCACGCTTTTTGCAGTGTTTTCGCCTGAGCAGCCTGTATAACTGCATCCGTGAGGGAGAGGAACGTGTGGTGCTGGAATGCAGGATGGATCTGCAAAAGGAAACACAAGTCTATGCCAGAGTGACGGCAGTGCCCTTGATGAAAGGGAACAAGATCGAGCGTGTCTATCTGATTATCTGTCAGCAGCACGATCCCGAAACGGTGCGGTTCGGACTTGACAGAGATGCGGTGACAGGCTTGTGGAATTACAGCGGCGTGCAGCATGAGGTGGATGCTTTTCTTTCTGAGGCAGGGAAAAACGGCACTCATGCGCTTTTGATGATCGACATTGACGATTTTCGCAGCGTCAACCGTCAGGCAGGCTACCGCTTTGGAAATGAGATTCTGCGTGATATCTCGAAGCTGCTCAAATATCAGGTGTCGGAGGGCAGTATCCTCGGAAGGATCGAGGACGATAACTTTGTCGTCTTTCTGCGTGACTGTCCCGACAAGGAAGAACGCCGCAGCATGATCGAAGACCTGTTCCGCTGTGTCCACCGTTCCTACCTGTTCGGAAACGAATCATCCCCCGACATTTCCGCATCCGTCGGCATTTCACTTTACCCGAATGACGGAAACAGCTTTGAGCAGCTTTTTGAAAAAGCGTCCAGGGCGGTAGAAGTCGCAAAGCTCAACGGAAAAAATATGTATCTTTACTATAACAGCGGAATGCAGGAAAACTGGGAGCTGAAAAAGATTGACGCTTCGCTGAAGGTGCAGGAGCATTATGAGATGGAAGCGCTGGAATTCAAAGAGTTTTTCATCCCCATAGACAGCTCTGACGGAGAATATATTTTGTCGTATGATATGTTCGGGATGAACACAAGTCACATTCCGTCTATTCCCGATATCGAAAACATGGTGGATAGCAGTGGTCAGCGGCAACATCACAGCGCTGAGTCTGAGCACTATACGGCACCTGCTTGCAGCGGTCAGCCGTCTGGAAAGCGAAAAAACAGCCCTTCCTGCGCTTTCGGTCTATTTGATCTTTGACAGCAGGGACAGCAGGTCGGTTCTGACGGCGCTTGCCGAAATGCTCAAGACCTGCGCCGTCAATACGGAAAACATCTGCCTGATGATACCCCACAGCACCGTGGAACAGTTTGGTATTGCCGATCTTTCCGATCTTGTCGGACAGATCAAAGAGCTGGGTTTTCGGGTCGGCGTTTTTCAGGTAGGCGTGAGGAATATCAATATCAACTGCTTTATCGAGGGCTTGTTTGATCGTGTCGATTTTTCTGCAAACTTCATTCATGGTGTCAGAGATGGTGTTTATGATCCCGAACTGCTGATCGGACTGATGAAGTATTTTGAAAAACAGGGTGCTGTGTGTGTGCTGCCCGCAAGAACGGACAAGGAGCTTCTGTCTTTGCTCAGACAAAGAACGAAGAGTGCCTTTGGCATCCATAAAAACGAGATGATCTCGCTGACAGAATTCAAATATCAGATGTCGTCCCCTGCTTATGAGAAAAAATATCCTGCCCTCAGTCATGAGCGCAGCGAGCTGATCCTGAACGAAAAAATCTATGATGAGATCATGGTGCAGACAAGGTCTTTTATCGTAGAATGGTCGCCAAGATTTGACACCATCAAGTTGTCAGGGTCTTTTGAACGGCTGTATGGCTACCGTCCCGAAACAGACGATTTTGTACGGGATCTTTCGGAAGAACGCTTCATTCATCCCGACGATCAGAAAAAGCTGATCGAGAAGATGAACACAGCCCGCAGTGAGCGGATCGAGTCGGAAGCGTTTATCCGTGTCTACTCAAAACACGATGACGACTACCGCTGGAACAGAGTGCATTTTGTGACGATCTGCAATGCGGAGGATATCCCTGTCCGCATTATGGCTGTCTTTACGGATATTTCAGACACCCGTAAGGATCCGACGGACGAAGACCGCAGGGATCGTCCCGATCTCATCACGAAGCTGTATAACAAGCATTCCGCCGAAAACAAGATCAAGAGCTTTCTGTATGATGACGGCGCTTACGGCAGTCATGCTTTTATGATCGCAGAGCTTTGCGGCTTTGAGGTGCTGGAGCGCAGCCTTGGAACGGTATTTGCCAATGCGGTGCTGAAAGAAACGGCGCAAAGCCTTCGTGAACTGTTCCGTGATTCCGATATCATCGGCAGAAACAGCGGCAGCCGCTTCATTATTCTGGTCAAAGGGCTCGAGGCCAGACAAAAACTCCTCGAAAAAGCCGAACAGATCTGCAAGGTCATCTGCAATAACTATCAATCCGACGTCGGAGAGATCTCTGTCTTTGCAAAGATCGGCATCAGCGTCTTTCCGCACGACGGTATGACGTATGATGAGTTATATTCTGCCGCGCTCAGGGCATTGTATTATGCAAAACACAGCACAAAATATCACATCGCCTTTGCTTCCGACAGTCAATCTTCCCCGAAACTCCTGCACGATTGAGTGAATACGAAGGGCATAGTACCAAAACATCTTGTGCTTATCAAAAAGAATCATCATGAAGCCCTGAAGCTCAGACAAGCTGTTTTGCGGCTTGTCCATTGAGCTGCATCTTATCACACTCAGATACATTTGTAATGCATCCTCCCAAAGTGATCTCCATTCCGGAGTTTGCTTTGAGGGGATGCTTATGATGCAAAATTTGTAAAATATTATAAAAAACACTTGCAAATTCAGCGGAGATATATTATAATAGACTTGTCTTGAATATGGGGGTATAGCTCAGCTGGGAGAGTGCTTGACTGGCAGTCAAGAGGTCACGGGTTCGAGCCCCGTTATCTCCACCAAAA
>ONYV01000204.1 GCA_900322105.1 uncultured Eubacteriales bacterium
GTTCCCGAAAGCTTCAAGGTGCTTATCAAGGAACTGCAGGCTCTGTGCCTGAATATCCGCGTACTGGATGCCGATAAGAATGTCATTGAAATTCCGGAACTGGATCCCGAGGACACTGTTTCCAACGAACCCCAGATCCATGATGAGGAACCCGCCTTTGAGCCCGCGCCCGAAGAGATCGTGGTTCCCGCCGATGACTTCGATGACGCTGTTGAAAAATACAGTATCATCCGCGCAAAAATGGCAATAGAGCGCAGTGATGTATGCGTAATAATGATCGACGCTGTTACAGGCATTACCGATCAGGATACAAAGATCGCCGGTCTTGCGCATGATTCGGGAAAGGCGTGCATAATTGCCGTGAATAAATGGGACGCCATTGAAAAAAATGACAAGACCATGAATGAGTATATCAAAAAGTTAGAAAATGACTTTTCTTTCATGTCATATGCACCGTTTATCTTTATTTCGGCAAAAACAGGACAAAGACTCGACCGTTTGTTTGAACTGATCGTTACCGTTGTCAACTCTGCCGCAATGAGGATCTCTACAGGCACGCTCAACGACCTTTTAGCAGAAGCTGTTGCAAGAGTTCAGCCGCCGACCGACAAGGGCAGACGGCTCAAGATATTGTATATGACACAGTCGGGCGTGAAGCCGCCGACATTTGTCTGCTTTGTCAATTCGGCAGAGCTGTTTCATTTTTCCTATCAGCGTTATCTGGAAAACCGTATCCGTGAGACTTTCGGGATGCAGGGAACGCCGATACGTTTCGTGATCAGAGAACGTGGAGATAAAAATAATGTCTGAGCTGAGAGGTGCTTTGTGATGGAGGAATTATCAGGCTTTTTTTCAAGCTGCTGGCTGCAGGTGATCGCAGCAATATTGGCGTCCTATCTTGTCAGCAGCATCAATACTTCCATTATCGTAACAAAAATTGTGATGCATCAGGATATCCGTAACATGGGAAGCGGCAACGCAGGCTTTACAAACGTTTTGCGCTGTGTGGGAAAAGGACCTGCTGCCATTACATTTGTAGGAGATTTTCTCAAAGGCGTCGTTTCTGTCGGGATCGCCATGCTGCTGATGCTGACGGTCAAAACGGATACGCCCGATCTGTATCGGGGCTACCTGATGTACATAGCAGGATTGTTTGCAGTCGTGGGACATACCTTTCCCGTGTATTACAAATTCAAAGGAGGAAAGGGTGTTGTCACAAGCTTTGCAGTGATGCTGATGACAGACTGGAGAACGCTTGTGTGCGCACTGGTGATCTTTGCGGTGGTCTTTTTGATCTGTCATATCATTTCGGTCTGCGCACTCTTTAATTTTGCGATCTATACTTTTACCGCCTTTACCTGGCGCTATCTTGATTATTGCGGCATCACATCCGCTGTTTCTCCGCTGCCTGCTCCGACCCTGCCTTTTGTGTTCTTTTCAGCGTTTATTGCGCTGCTCATCGGCATACTGGTAATTGTTCGTCACAAAGACAATATCATACGCCTGCGCAACGGGACCGAAAAGAAAATTCATGCCAAACAATAAACACAACACCGCTGTTTCACGATGGATGAGACGGCGGTGTCTTTTGTGTAAAAATAGTTTCTTGACAGCAATGTGAGGAAGAAATATCAAAAATCTGCTTGTAGTTATTTTCAAAATATGGTATAGTAAAATGGAAACATCAAAAAAATGTTGAAAACAGGTGAGAGTTATGAATGTTTGGTTAGATATCGGCATTGCGGCGCTGATCGTGCTGTTTGCCTTTTCGGGTTTCAAAAGAGGTATCGTATATACGGTATTGAACGTTGTCAGCACAGTGGCGGCTATGCTCGGCGCTTCCCTGCTGTCAGGACTGATCGCTATGCCGATCTATAACGGCTTTGTCAAGGATGGCATCCTGAAAGCGCTGGGGCAGGTGGTTTCGGGCATCCCGCTGCAGGATCCTGCGAACGCTGCGCAGCAAATCATAGAGAAGCTTTCAAATTTTGATCTGAATGTTTTTTCGCTGCTCGGCATAGACAAGACAGCTTTGGCAGATACTATCAGAAAAACATCTTTTGATCTGCCTGCTGCCATTGAGGAGATCCTTCGTCCCTATGCGACAAAAATGGTCTCATGCGTACTCACATTTGTGATCTTTCTGATCTTGATGGTCATTGCGTCGTTTCTGACCAAGAAACTCTCAAAGGCAGTCAAAAAGACAATGCTTAAAACTCCTGACAGGATACTGGGAGCGCTGATCGGAGTTGTGGAAGCTGTGCTGATCGCTATGCTGCTTGCTTTGATCATCTATTTTGTCATGATGTTTATTTCACCTGAAAGCTGCCGCTCTTTCAGAGAAAGCGTCAACAATACGATCTTCTATCGGCTGATCACAAAGATCAGTCTGCCTGATATGATCCTGAACTGGCTGGCTGCGATCTGACACAACATGATCTGCTGTAACTTTTGAAGGGAGAGAAACAGACTGTCGGTATGATAGAGAGGATAAAAAAGAATCTGACGATCCCCAATGCGATGACCGCCTTCAGGATCGTGCTGATCGTTCCTTTGGTGCGGTTTTTGCTGAAGGAAAATTATATTGCTGCGGGAGTGATATTGCTTTTGTCAGCGCTGAGCGATATGTTTGACGGGATGATCGCACGGAAATTTCATCAGGTGACAAATCTGGGAAAGCTGCTCGACCCCATTGCGGATAAGCTGACACTGATGGCGGTAGCGGTCTGCGTCAACGTCATCTATCCTGAAATACGGATGTTTACGTTTGTTCTGCTGACAAAAGAGATATTGATGCTTTGCGGCGGTGCGCTTCTTTTGAAGCTGCATATTCGTCCCCCTGCCGCAAGATGGTGGGGAAAGACGGCAACTGTCGTTTTCTATACTTCCATTATTACGCTCGTTTTGCTGAAAGCCATTTGGAACTATACCAACGCCACACTGACGGTTGCGCTGTTTGCACTCACAACAGCATTTATGATGTTTTCGCTTGGGATGTATGTCTTTCTCTTTGCAGAACTGATCCGCAAGCGTTCTCATAATGAGAAAACGGACTAAGGCAACACCACACAAAGACCGCCTTGCGGCTTAGCACCACTGCTCTGCATAAGTTCCGCCAACCAATCAGCGTTCGCCTTTGGCTCTGCTTCTTGGGGCGTCACTTAATCTGCTTGCATATTTTCCGTCATCTTGCACA
>ONYV01000203.1 GCA_900322105.1 uncultured Eubacteriales bacterium
ACGATCATTACATCGACCTTCCGTTCGATCTGAGCAAGGTGATGTTTATCACGACAGCAAACGATCATACTGCCATTCCTGCGCCTTTGCTCGACAGAATGGATATCATTCATCTGGACAGCTACACCAGAGAAGAGAAATTTCAGATCGCTAAAAAACACCTGATCGCAAAGCAGCTCAAACGACACGGTTTGACTGCCCGTCAGTTCAAGATCACCGATGATGTTGTTTATGATCTCATCGACAGCTATACCAGAGAATCGGGCGTTCGTTCTCTCGAAAGAGCGATCTCAAGCGTGATGAATAAAGCAGCCTCACGGATCGTTTCAGGAGAAGCAAAGTCTGTAAAGATCCAAATGGACAATATAGAAGAATTTCTCGGTTCGAGGAAGTATAAGAACGACGTGATGAACAAGGCGGATGAAGTGGGTATCGCAACGGGTCTTGCGTGGACTTCCGTCGGCGGCGAGACTATGCCCATCGAGGTCGCAGTGATGAGCGGCAGCGGAAAGGTAGAACTGACAGGCTCTCTTGGAGATGTGATGAAAGAATCGGCTCATGCAGCCTATACCTGCGTCAGAACGATGACAGGCGAGCTGAACATTGACGCGGATTTTTATAAGACAACAGACATCCATATCCATGTCCCCGAAGGTGCAGTACCAAAAGACGGTCCTTCCGCAGGCATTACTATGGCAACAGCGATCACCTCCGCACTGACCGGTATCCCTGTCAAGCATGATGTTGCAATGACAGGCGAGATCACCATCAGAGGTCGGGTGCTGCCAATCGGCGGACTGAAAGAAAAGACAATGGCAGCCTATCGTCTGGGTATCAAAACGATCATTGTACCGGAAGATAACAGGTCTGATCTGGATGAGGTGGACGATGTTGTCAAAAATGCGGTCAACTTTGTCTTTGCAGACAACATTCACAAGGTACTCGACCATGCGCTGGCACAGCAGTAACAAAATGAGGTGACATATGAATTTTCACATTGCAGATTTTAAGGCTGCTTACGGCAAATCGTCCCAGATACCTCCATCCGATCTTCCTGAGATCGTCTTTTCGGGAAAATCCAATGTCGGTAAGTCTTCGTTGATCAACAAACTTATCTACCGAAAATCAATGGCTCGTGTCAGTGCTAAGCCCGGTAAAACGGCTACGATCAACTTCTTTTCGCTGAAGGAAGCTTATTTTGTAGATCCGCCCGGCTATGGCTATGCGCAGGTATCTCAAAGCGAGAAAAAGAGATGGGCGGAGCTTGTGGAAGGGTATTTTGCGCAGGAACGCAGAATTGCTCTGTTCATACAAATATGCGATATGCGCCACACGCCGACAGCAAATGATATGGATATGATCGACTTTCTCTATCAGAACGGCTATCCGACGCAGCAAGCAGAGCGTTTGGAAGCGCTGAAAACAGAGTTGAAGGATTATCCCGATATACCACTGTATCCGTGTTCGTCGGAAAACGGAACTGGCATTGATGAGATACGAACTGTCATTGAAAAAAGTGTTGCAGAAGCAACTGCACAGACAGAGTAAGGACAGAGGGCTGCCGCACAGACCGACACAAACCGGTGCGGCAGCCTGTTTTGTAAGCGGACAAAGGAGATGACAATATGGTCAGAAAGTATATCCGATTTTACGGCTGGGTACAGGGTGTTGGTTTTCGCTATCGGGCAAAACAGGCTGCTGATCTGTACGGCTGTACAGGTTGGGTAAAAAACGAATATGACGGTTCTGTCACGATGGAGATCCAGGGATCGGAAGATCAGATCGACAATGTCATTCTTGCGATCGAAAGGGGGCATTATGTTCGTATCGAAAACATGGAGTGCCGCACACTTCCTTTGGCAGACGGGGAATATCGGTTCGTAACAAGATGAGTTTTGATCTATATATAAAAAACAGCGATCCGTAAGTGCTTTTAACACTTCGGAACGCTGTTTTTTTAGTTGATGTTGAACTTATCTTACACGGTCACGGATCTCCTGATCGAGCTTTGCGATAAAATCAGTGAGTGAATACGTTTCTGTCTGATCTGTTGCACGCGCTCTGACAGAAATATTGCCCTCTGCAACTTCCTTTTCACCAATGATGATCATATAGGGAACCTTGTCCTCCTGACGGGCGCTGCGGATCTTGTAACCGATCTTTTCATTTCTGTCGTCAAGTTCTGCTCTGATTCCTCGGTCACGCAGGGTCTTGTAAACGGTTTCTGCATAGCCGTTGCTCTTTTCGGAAACAGGCAGCACCTTAACCTGAAGCGGAGACAGCCAGAGTGGAAAAATGCCCTTGGTCTCTTCGATCAGATAAGCCATAAAGCGGTCAAGACTGCCGAGGATCGCTCTGTGAAGTACAACAGGTGTTTTGTTTGTACCGTCCTTGTCAACATAAGTAAGGTTGAATTTTGCAGGCAGGCAGAAGTCAAGCTGACAGGTGGAAAGCGTATATTCTGCGCCAATAGCGGGCTGAACATTTACGTCCAGCTTCGGTCCGTAGAAAGCCGCTTCGCCGATCTCTTCTGTGAAATCAATTTTCAGTTCGGTCAGAACTTCACGCAGAGCGTTTTCTGCTCTTTCCCACATTTCGTCATCCTGATGATACTTTACTTTATCCTCCGGGTCACGCAGCGAAAGCACACAGCGATAGTTGGTGATGCCGAAATCCTTATATACATCAAAGATCAGATCCACAACGCTGCTGACTTCATCCTTGATCTGTTCGGGAGTGACAAACAGATGTGCGTCATTCTTACAGAAATGTCCTCCTCTTTCAATGCCTTTGAGTGTGCCGCTCGGCTCAAAACGGAAGTCGTGCGCGATCTCACCGATCCTGATGGGCAGGTCACGGTAGGAATGCGTCTGGTTAGCGTAGATCATCATATGATGCGGACAGTTCATCGGACGCAGAACAAACTGCTCATCCTCAACTTCCATAACAGGGAACATATTTTCTCTGTAATGATCCCAGTGTCCGCTGGTACGGTAAAGTGCAACTGTACCGACGCAAGGGGTCAGCACATGGCTGTAACCGAGCATTCTTTCTTTTTGCTTGATGTAGTCCTCCAACTGCTGCCAGATGGTGTAGCCCTTTGGCAAAAACATCGGAAGTCCCTTTCCGATCAGGTCATCTGTCATAAACAGGCGCATTTCTTTGCCAATGCGTCGATGGTCTCTGGTCTTTGCTTCCTTGACCTGAACTTCATACTCGTCCAGCTCCTGCTGTGTACGGAACGCAACGCCGTTAAGCCTTGTCAGCATTTTGTTATTCTGATTATTTTTCCAGTAAGCGCCCGAAACGGCTGTCAGTTTGAACGCCTTAAGCGCTTTGGTAAAGGTCAGGTGAGGACCCACGCACATATCAATATAATCACCCTGCTGATAGAAAGTGATGACAGCGTCTTCAGGCAGATCACCGATATGTTCGACCTTGTAGATCTCTCCACGATCCTTCATCAGCTGAATGGCTTCTTCTCTGGGCAGGGGATAGACCTTGAAGGGAAGGTTCTCCTTGACGATTTTTTTCATCTCTTTTTCGATCACAGGAAGATCTTCTTCTGCGATCGTTTTATCTCCCATATCAATATCATAATGAAATCCTTTTTCTGTTGCGGGACCATAAGCAAACTTTGCATCAGGATACAGACGTTTTACTGCCTGCGCCATGATATGCGCTGCTGAATGGCGGAGAACCTCCAGCTCCATCTCAGCAGGACAATCTGCTGTGTGTCCGTCATTATAAATGATCTTCATGTTCCTAACTTCCTTTGTTGGTTAAATATTTGTATAGTCTCACTGCTGACGACAGTTGCTATCAGACTATACGGTAAATCAAAGTATGGCAATGCTCCGCCGCCGTTTTGCTAAACACCCTAAAGCGGAGCTTCACAAAACAAACACCGCGTTCCATACCGTCCTTATCATTATATTCTTTTTCATATCTGCTGTCAAATACTTATTCATCTTTATGGATGTATACATCAAAAAAAGTGTGTGATCTGTTGTCTTGACAATCTGTTTCCGTTTTTTTATAATTTTTTTAGCAGCGCTTGCAATCACTTATTGTGCTTTGTTACATAAAGAAAAGGGAAGGACTGTTAAAGAATGAAACTGACGGTACGGAAGGCAACAAACGACGATATTCCTGCGATTATAGATCTGCTGCATCAAGTATGCATGGTGCATCATAATGGCAGACCTGACCTGTTCAAAGGACCTGCGGCAAAGTATACTGCCGAGGAACTGAATTCTATCCTGAAAAATGCTGATACGCCTGTTTTTGTCTGTACGGATGAAAACGACTGTGTTTTGGGACACGGCTTCTGCATTTTGCAGCATTTTGGAGATAAGCTGATGCAGTGTCATGACACGCTGTATATCGACGATATCTGTGTGGATGAAAAATACCGCGGAAAAGGAGCAGGAAGAACTTTATATGAATATATACTTTCTTATGCCGCATCGATTGGCTGCTATAATGTCACACTGAACGTCTGGTGCTGCAATCCCGACGCTATGCCGATCTATCAGAAATTAGGCATGAGCGCATATAAGATTGGCATGGATAT
>ONYV01000201.1 GCA_900322105.1 uncultured Eubacteriales bacterium
GCGTTCATTTCGGAGAGCTTTGCTTTCAACTCCGCCTGCTCCGTTTCATAACCTGACGACATAGATTCGTAACGCTCAACCGTGATACGTCCGAGAACACGATCTTCGTAAAGGCAGCGGATGATACTTTCCAGCTCGGCGATTCTTTTCTCCGCTTTTTCTTTCTCTCTGTGGTAAACCTTCATTTCTTTCTCCGCTTCGACCTTCGCGTTACTGCTGGCAATAGCGTAAAATTCTTCGGGGTTTTCGCGCACATAAGCGGTCACGTCACGCAGCTTCTGAAGAATAACCGCGTGGAAATCCCGCTCGTTAATGCGGTGTGCCGAGCAGTGATGACCGCCGTGCGTTTGATAAGTTTTGCAGAGATAATTGTTCTCCTTTGGATATTTCAGCACACGCCGCAGATACATTCTCTCACCACAGTCGGCGCAGAATACCAGTCCTGCGAATATATCTACATTGCCTGACTGGGCAGGCTTTCTTCTGCCGGCAAACCACTTTTGCACCATCGCAAAGGTGTCCTTGTCAATAATCGCCTCGTGCGTATTCTCAAACACCAGCCAATCCTTACGGTCATTATGGATCTGTTTTTTCAGCTTGTTAGACTTGGTGGTCGTCTTGTAATTAACCGTTGTTCCAATGTAGGTTTCGTTGACGAGCATATTGCGGATGGTGTCATCGTCTGTGGCATATTGGATCAGTATCCTGTCCTCGGGCTGATGATACAGGAATCCGTAATCGAGATAACTCTTTTCGGAGCATTCGGGGCATTCAAACAAAAACGCTGTGCGGTCTCTGACAGCGGCTTTCAGTTCGGGATCGGTGGCGGTATTGATGGTTTCCCAGAGTTCTGTTTCAATGGTATGCTGACAGTGCTTGCACTGTACGGTAGCAGGCAGTTTATTTGACATAATAACAGCTTCCTTTCTAAAAGTGATCGCAGTCGGTTGGCGTTTTGCAAAAGAGGGGCATTTCGGCATCGGAACATGAAGGATGGTGTTTTGTGCCTGTGAGAAAAAGCAGCGTTCTGCGTCGGCATCCGTCATATTCTTACTTTCAGCAGATCAACCAAAAACAGCAGATACTAAAAAAAGCCCAATACAGATCGGGCTTTTTCAGGGTATCCTGACCCGCTGACGGGACGGAGACGGAGGGATTCGAACCCTCGGACCGGCTCATCACCGATCAAACGATTTCGAGTCGTTCTCGTTATGACCACTTCGATACGTCTCCATAATGCAGGTCTGAAGCGCACGCAGAAAGGTTATTTCCTACAGCAATATCTATTCTACATAATTTTGCACAAAATGTCAAGAGAAAAAATTAAATAATCAGTTCATTTGACTTGCCACACCAAACGCCGGCGGCAAGCTGCCGCTCCCAATTGGGGAATCATCGGTGTCATACCTCTATTTCGCCGTCGCAAGCCGAAAGGCTTGCTTTGGGCTTACTTTCTCTCGATATGGAACTTTTTCTTACTGTTTATTGATACACACCTATACACTTTTTTCTTGGTGTAGGGTTGTGTAGGGTTTACCTATACCTTCGTATGAAAAAAGTTGGTAATTATTGGTATATAAAAATAATAAAAGGTACTATACAACCCTACACAACCCTACACCAAACACTTGTATCGTCGTTACAGAGTGTCAAATCTTGCTTTGAGTTCACCTGCTGATAAAGCGCAATAAAACACTTCGTATTTACGCTAAACTATCCCTACTGCGCCCCCGATTCCATGCGGAAAGTTTATTGTGAAATTGAGGTATTTTATCACGCTCTATGAGCAGATGAACTTCAAGCAGAGAATGTGACTTTTAGAAACATTAGCATAAGAAATCATCAATACCCGAAACAGTAAGCCCAAAGCAGGCGGCTTGCCGCCTGTGACGGCGGTGCGAAGAAAGAACACCAATGATTCCCCAATTGGGAGCGGCAGCTTGCCGCCGGCGCGCTTGACAGATGGGGGGAGGGGTGATAGGATAAAAGTGGAATGAGTGGATGTGAGGGGAGAAACGGTTACAAAGATAAGGAAAAGGGAGTGTGTTCAGGATGCAGAGGATCAATATTGTTGGCGCAGGATTGGCAGGACTGTCGGCGGCGCTAACGCTGGCGGAAGCAGGAAAAGGATGTCGGCTGATCTCTCCGATGCCGTCTGAAAGAGCGCAGTCGGTGATGGCGGAGGGCGGATTCAATGCGGCGCTTGATACGATGGGAGAGCAGGACTCGCCGCAGGAACATTTTGAAGATACGATGCGCGGGGGCGTGTATCTTGCCGACCCGAACGCAGTGGCGGCGCTGTGCGAGAATGCGCCGAAGATGCTTGAAAAACTCTGCTCTCTCGGCGCTGCGCTGAGAATGTCGGAAAACGGTCCTGTGCTGCGCAACTTTGGAGGACAAAAGAAAAAGCGTACTGCTTATGCCAAAAGCAGCACGGGGAAAATACTGATGACCGCACTGATCGACGCTGTGAGAAAATATGAGGCTGAGGGTCTTGTGGAGCGGTACGCCCATCACCGTATGACAGAACTTCTTGTGGAAGATCATATCTGCAAGGGACTTGCGGTGAAGGATATCCGAACAGGGGAGGAAACTGTATTTTCGGGCGCTGTTATTCTGGCAAGCGGCGGCATGAACAGCCTGTTTCCGGGACTGACAACGGGTACGGTGCTGAATACGGGCGATGTGAGCGCAGAAGCGTTCTTCAAGGGTGCAGAGCTTGCAAATTTAGAGTTTATCCAATATCATCCGACTACCGTTAAAATACCCGGAAAACGCTGCCTGATCAGCGAAGCCGCAAGAGGAGAAGGCGGCAGACTGTATGTTGAAAGACAGGGTGAAAAATGGTACTTCATGGAAGAAAAATATCCTGAATACGGCAATTTAAGTCCAAGAGATGTGGTGTCCAGAGAGATGCAGAAGGTCATGGACGACAAAGACTGCGGCAATGCGGTTTTTTTGGATATGACGGAGCTTGACGAGGATGTGTGGAAAAACAGACTGACAGACCTGCGGAAAGAATGTATGGAACTGCTCGGAAAAGACCCTGCCGCCGAGCCGATCGAGGTCTCTCCGGGGATCCATTATTTCATGGGCGGCATTTGTGTGGATGAACTGCACCGTACCAATTGCCGTTATCTGTACGCCGCAGGTGAATGCGCCTGCCAGTATCACGGCGCAAACCGTCTGGGCGGTAATTCTATGCTGGGCGCTGTATATGGCGGCAGAAGAGCGG
>ONYV01000200.1 GCA_900322105.1 uncultured Eubacteriales bacterium
ATCAAATTTCAATACCCGAAAAAGTTAGCCCAAAGCAAGCCGTAAGGCTTGTGACGGCGGTTTAGTGGTGTGACACTGGCGGTACAACAATTGGGAGCGGCAGCTTGCCGCCTTTGGGCTTACTTCCTCTGGGCATGGAGCTTTTTCATGCTATGAACTTACAAAGCACATTCATTATTAATTGTGCAAAGGCTTACTTTCTCACACAAGCGGTTCAAATCTGTACATTTGTTTCACATTGCACATTGTACATTCCAAATTGCATAATCTCCTCACTTTTGCATATAGTAATGTAAAAGGAGTGTGACAGCTCGTGAAATTCAAATGGAAGACTTTTTGGTATTCGCTCATTCTCACGTTTTTGTTTGCCATTGGCGGCGGTATCGTCACCTATCTTGGAATGAAGGATTTTGAAGCCCTCACACAGCCGTTTTTGTCGCCGCCTGCATGGCTGTTTCCTGTCGTGTGGAGCATTTTGTTTCTGCTGATGTCTTACAGCGCTGCGGTGGTCTATGATTCGGGCAGTACGAAAATGCCGAAAGCACTGTTTATCTATGCCCTCCAGCTCACCATGAATTTCTGGTGGTGCGTGCTGTTCTTCGGGTTCAGATTATATCTGTTTGCTTTCATATGGCTTGTCCTGCTGTGGCTTGCGGTGCTGGTGATGATCGTCCTGTTTTACCGCATCGACAAAAAAGCAGGTCTGTTGCAGATCTTCTATCTTCTCTGGCTGACCTTCGCGGCGTACCTGAATCTTTCGATCTATCTTTTGAACCGCTGAATGTAAGTCAGCGCACATATGCCGTCAGCGTTCATCATAAAAACACAATCTCACCCTGACGGCATACCGATCAGATATGTGAAATATACTAAAAACCGTGGCACTCTGAATAACAGAATGTCACGGTTTCTATTTGCAAAGTATACTGTGCGGAAGATCATTTCTTTTCGGCGGCTTTGAGCGCTTTGTTGGTATTATGCTGGTCTTTCAGCATTTTGATGATCTCGGCAGGCTTTGGCGGATTGCCGTACATCAGCACGCCGATGCGATAGATCGCAGACGCAAGCCTTCCGATCAGATAGATGCTCAAAATCTGCACCACAATGGATATGATGATCTCCACAACACCCACGTCCGCCAGCGCCATTCGTGCGAACATGGCGATCGGAGCTGTAAAGGGTATGTAAGAGCAGACGACCATCAGAGAACCGTTGATGTTATCGCCGTTGATAGAGAACACAACGACCATAAACGCTGCCATAAACAGCAGCATCACAGGAGAGATGAGGGTGTTGAGGTCTTCACTGCGGGACGCAAGGGAAGCCAGTGCGCCGAGCAGGAACGAATAGATAAAGTAACCGAGGATAAAGAACACGACCGCAAACAAAACGGTGCGCAAAGGGAAATTCAGAAATTCCATGATTTCAGGCGGCAGTGAATCTTTGGAAACGGTATTCAGCGACACAAAAGCGGTCGCAATGATGAGCAAAAGCTGTGTCAGACCTGCAAGACCCGATCCAAGCACCTTGCCGAACATCAGATGAGTCGGTTTGGCGCAGGTGATGAGCATTTCCATCGCTCTGGTATTTTTTTCGCTGACAACGCTCTGCGACACCATCTGACCATACATGATGATCGCAATATACAGTATCATGATGAGCAGATATGTTGGCAGATAGTTCTTTGTCTGGTCAGTACCCGTGGTGACGGTGGCAAATTTCACCTGAGCGTTGAGGATATCGACCGATACAGCGTCAGACACGCCTGCGTTCTTCATCACAGAAGCCTGATACACTTCCTTGACGGCATTTTGAAGCCGTGACGCCGTATCACTGAACATAGAATTGTTTTTCGTCACATATGTACAGGTAAGCGGTTCGCTGATGACAACAGCAAACTCAGACTTGTCGCTGTTCACGGTTTTCTCAACAGAAGCATCCTGCGTGATCTCTATTTTGGCATCGGGGAAATACTTCTCAAACGATCTTGTCACAAGCTCGCTGTCATTATAGGCTTTATCACAAACGGTGATAACAGACTTTTCTCCCTGCTGAGAGGAGTCTCCGCCGTTTTGCATCGAGAAGATGAGCCCCGGCAAAAACGCTGTCAGAATGATCAGCACAAGAAAGATCACGGTAGAGATGATGTAAGATTTCGACTTGATAATGCCGACATATTCAAAACTCAGCACTTGTAAGATATGTTTCATATTCCCGCCTCCGTATATTGTACAAAGATATCGTTCAGTGAAGGCTCGCATACACGGAAGTCATCAATATCAAAGCCCTGTGACGACAGCTTTTGCAGCAGTTCGCCTTTGAAAGCTGCTTCTTTCAGTTGTATCGAAAGGGTATTTTCGGCGTCCTTTGATTTCTCCGCCGACACGACTTTGCCGCCCATCTCACGGATGAGAACCGGCAGTATTTTGTCTGCGTCAGAAGACGATACAGCGATCTTGTCACGGGGATAGCTGCGCTTGATCTCGCTGATCTGTCCGTTTAGCACGATCTTTCCGCTGTTCAGAACGGCAATGCCGTTACAAAACTCTTCGATATAGTTCATCTGATGACTGGAAAACAGCACCACAGCGCCGCCTTCTATCATTTCGCTGATAACGTCTTTGAGCAGCATCGCATTCACAGGATCAAGACCCGAAAACGGTTCGTCAAGGATCACGATCTGCGGATCGCACATCAAGGTAGCGGCAAGCTGAATTTTCTGCTGATTACCCTTACTGAGTGTTTCGAGTTTTCTGTTTTTATACTCACTCATTCCCATTCGGTTCAGCCATTTGTCACAGGCGGCTTTTGCGTCCGATTTGTTCATTCCCCTGAGCATGGCAAGGTACACAAGCTGGTCAGAGATCAGCTTTTTCGGGTACAGACCCCTTTCCTCGGGCATATAGCCGATACGTATCTTATTTCTGTTGATCGGTTTGCCATCGACCAGAATTTCACCGCTGTCAGGATAAAACACGCCCATAACGATACGAATGGTCGTTGTTTTTCCTGCGCCGTTGCGTCCCAGCAGTCCGAGCGCCGCTCCGCTTTCCGCATTCAGCGAAATATCCTTGAGCACCTCTTTCTCTCCAAAACGCTTGTGAATATTTTTAATACAAAGTTCCATTCTTTCACCTCAAATTCCATATTTCTCAAAAAATTCGGAAGTTTCCGAGGAAGTCTAATAAAGTAAACTCAAAGGCGCTTTGTGCAATGTGCAATGAGTGTGCCTTGCAAGTTCATAG
>ONYV01000199.1 GCA_900322105.1 uncultured Eubacteriales bacterium
GCGCCTGCAGCAGGATCCAGATCAGCACCATGACTGAAAGGATAACATACACGATGATGTTTGCGGTTCTTCTTTTCGCAGCGTAACCGGTCTTCATCTGAGTTTCTTTTGTATTCGTCATGAGAATTCCTCCTCATTCTTTGCTGCCTTGGACATATTGAATGTGATAAGAGAACCGATGGCACAAACAATAAATACAAGGATACCAATGACTGCGGCGAGCTTATAGTCTTTCTGGTCAGCCGTCAATTTATACAGCCATGTTACCAGCAAGTCTGTCTGACCTGCAGCGTTGGAGTAGTTGATCGTATCGCCCGGACCACCGCCTGTAAGGAAGTAGATAACGTTGAAGTTATTGATATTGCCTACGAAGGTAGTGATCAGATAAGGAGTCAATACGAAGAAGATATACGGGAAGGTGATCTTGGTGAACTGCTGAACAGCATTTGCACCGTCGATACGAGCGCTCTCGTAGAGGTCTTCGGGAATGTTCATCAACAGACCGGAAGAGATCAGCATGGTATACGGAATACCGACCCACATATTGACGATGATGATCGTCACTCTTGCCCAGTTTGCATCGGACAGGAAGGGCATATGTGTGCCGAACGCTGCGTTGAAGCCGCCTGTATCGTCAAGAAGAAGTCTCATAACGAGGAGGGTTACGAACTGAGGAACGGCTGCGGTAACAACGAACATGGTTCTCCAGAAGCCCTTGAACTTGATGTCCTTTTTGTTGATCAGGAGCGCAAGGATGATACCGAAGATGAAGTTTGTGAAGGTTGCGAAGAAAGCCCAGATCAGAGTCCAGACAAGAACCAGACCGAAGGTCTTGGACTTCTTGGCGTCTGCGTAGAATACTTCAGCGAAGTTCTGGAAGCCTACCCATTGATAGAGTCTGATCTGACCGTCATGAGCCTTGTCGTAGTTGGTGAACGCCATGAGGATCGTGAACAGGATGGGGAGGATGTTGAATACGATGAGCAGAACGATCGGCAGAGTGAGGAGAGTGATGTGGAACCTGTCATCGAGGAAGGTCTTCATCTCATCCACAAAACCAATGGGCTTTTTGCCCTCTGCGCGAAGCAGCTGAGTATTGTAAGCGGTTTTTGTGTTAGCAATATAAATAATGAAGAAAGCAAGGGTTACGATCATCGTCAGAACGAAGAACAGCAGGACCTTGTTGGATTCATCGTATTTGCCTTCGTTGGCAACATACTGTGAGAATCCGTCGTCTACTACCTGCTTTACGGTCTTACCGACGGTGTTGGTACCTCTGACGATATAAGGCGTACCGTTGACAACTTCAGGCGTCCATGTCAGCGTTGTGATCTTGCTGACGCAGATACGCTCGATATACTTTGCGCCGAAACCGATCATAAAGAATATGTAGCCCACTTCTGTTGCAAGCAGGATAAGTCCTTTTACGATCTGACCATGCATGATGCTGCCGGCGCCCATGATCACATAAGACAGCTTTGTTCCGATATCACCCTTTGCAAAGCGTGTACCGTAGTTTTTGAAGAAGTGACCGATCCCAAGGAAAAACTTCTTGATAAAGAATCCGATCGCCTTAAAGAATTTTACGATAGCACCCGGAATACCGGTGAAGAATGATTTCAGCTTGTAGGCAAAGCGCTGTCCTTTGGTCATCTGGACATAGTCAAGATAATCCATTCAAATACAACTCCTTTTTGTCTACTGAAAAAATAACCTGATGGGGAAACACAAACGATCGGAAAAGTTCCGACCGTTTGCGAAAAAACCGATAACAGAGATCTCAATATCTCCGCAGGATCATTCATGACCGATCAGATCATGAACCTTCCTCTGCGTTCTGCTGAGCGCCCTTGAGCAGTTCTTCGAGCTTGCTGTCAGGAAGAGTACCCTTAGAGGTTACGATCTGGCTGCCGACAGAGTCAACGCCTGCGCCCCAGTACTTAGCGCCAACGGACTGACCCTGAGCATGAGAGTGGCCGCCCTCTTTCTGGTCTGCGATAGCCTTGAATGCAGGATCGCTCTTGATCTCGTCGTTTGCAGCTGCCTTTGTGTTGGTCGGGATCAGACCTCGTGTTTCATATCTCTTGATCTGAGATGCTTCGCAGGTCAGGTAGTATGCCAGTGTCTGAGCACTGAAGCTGCACTTGGAGTTTACGTTTACGCCTACGAGCTTGTAGCCGCCGAATGCATCGAGCTGCTTCTGCTGGCCGTCCATCAGAACGGTCGGGAGCTTTGCTGCGCCGACGTTATCCTTGCCGAGTGACTTCTTGATGTCCGGACCCATCCATGTACCGATCACGGCTGCAGCGAGCTTGCCCTCTGCAAAGCCCTGTGATACGAATGCGTTGTTGCCCATGGTGCCGGGAGTTCCGATAAAGCCCTTGTCAACGTTTTCTGCGATATGGCTCATAGCCTTAGCAGCGGACAGACCCTCAGGAGTACCGAAGGTAGCGGTCTGCTTGCCGTTTTCATACTTGATGGTGCAGCCTGCTGTGAAGAAGAAGCCTGCGTTGTACCAAGCGTCGCCCAAGTTGAAGAAAACGCTCTTGCCGGCAGCCTGTGCCTTAGCGATCATGGTATCCATATCCTTGACATCATCGTCAGAGAAGATGGTCTTGTCATAGTACATGAAGTAACCGTTGTCAGAGGTCTTCGGATAAGCATAGAGCTCGCCGCCGCTGCTGCTGACGCCGATCGCGTCTTCACTGTTGCTTTCTTTGATATCAGCTGCATAAACGCCGGAAACCTTAGCGATAGCGCCTGCCTGGAGCAGATCGGAGAGCTGGTCGTCTGCAAAGCTGAATACGTCTGCTGCCTTGGTAGGAGCTTCTACTACCTTGCCGCCTGCCTGGTCTTCGCCCTTGACAACGGTAGTGATGTTGAAGGTATATCTGCTGTCGGCAAACTTGGTCTTGAATTCGTCAACAAGGCTTGTCTCGAACTGCTTGTCGTCGCTTGCGCACCACATTCTCAGTGTGATGGTGCCGCCGTTTGCAGCAGCTTCCTCTGCCATCTTGTTCTTAATGGTGGTAACGTCCTCTTCGCTGTCGAGGCTCAGTTTCTGCATTGCCTGCTGGCTGGGCTGTACGACAGGAGCAGCAGATGCGCCGCCTTCTTCATCATCTCCGCCGCCGGTGCAGCCTGCCATTGCGGTAGCCGCCATCATCGCAGTCATCAGCAGTGCAATGATCTTTTTGGATTTACTTGCCATAATAATGACCCTCTTTCTTAGAATAATAGATTTTTTTGCACGCAAAATGACCCTCTTTCTTAGAATAATAGATTTTTTTGCACGCAAACCCGTGCCGGGAGGCGATCCAATGACGGTTTTCCGTTTTCCGACATCACAAAAAGCCGACATACTTCGCCGCTGCTATTATCATAACACACGGAACGAGCAATTTCAACGGTTCGTTGTCATTTTTATCATGATTCATAAATCCTGTCTTGAATTTTTGTATAATATAATATTGTATTTTCTGTAATTTGGATATATTGCCTATATTAACCATAATTATTTTGTTTAATATTTATATGAACCCATTGTGCATATTGACGAATAAATTTTTAAGGAAATTTGAAATTTATTTCCGATTTATGAAAATTTCGTAACAAATTTTCTTTTTTGGAATTAAAACCGTTTTTTTGTCCGATCATCGGTCAAAATACACAAAGCATATTTTTCATAAAAATTCAGTCTATTGTACAGCATCCCACAGATTTTTTTGTGCAAATGCCGAAAAAATTATTGAATGAACCTTGAATCATCCTGCGCTTCTCCGGTTTCCGAGGAAGTCTGTTTTTCATCCGAAAAATCTTGCCGCTGCTGTCAGCAGCAGGATACCTCCTGCGATCATCGAAAATATTTCGGGACGAATCACTCCCTTTGCTCTCAGGTGCGCAGCACCCTTCTCTCCTGTCAGCAAAAACACATACTGAAACACGCCGCACAAAAGCGGTACGAAAAAAACCGCTGCGCCGCATCCAAGCCCTGCGCCAAATCCTGCCGCTGCGGAATCTCCCGACAGCGCCAGCCCGATCACAACAGCTTCTTTTCCCTCGATCCTGCGTGAACGATCGCTGTCACAGCACTGCGCATCCGAAAGTACCCTGACAGGACTGAAACGCTTCCTACCTTTTTTGACTCGTCCCTCCTGTTGGTTGAGTGGCTGTTCCCGTTTCTTGGCTCTGTATTTTTTGACTCCGCAGAAGATCATATAGAGCCCCAGCAGAAAAAGCAGTCCTCCGCTCACAAAAGCACCTGCGCTCTGAGGAATCTTTCCCTGAAACATCTCCCCGATCATCACCGAAACGCCTGTTGTCAGGATCGTCACCAGCACGATCAGCATTCTTGACAGGCACGGTATCTTCACACCGTCCAGTCCGCACGAAACACCGATATTGACCGCATCTATACTCAGCGCCGATGCAAGCAGCGCCATTTCCCAGAATCCCATCCCATTCCCTCCAAGAAGATACCAGACTTCCTCGGGAACCGGAGAAGTGCCGTATTACGCAGGATATTTTGTGACGGGCGAAGCGTCTCGAGTGCAGCACTACTTGGTGTAGTGCAAGGGAGAGACACTTCGCTTGGTGCAAAAGAGACAAGTAAGACGGTGCTTCGGAAGTTTCCGAGGAAGTCTATTGTTACATACTATGCAAAACACTCATACTTTGGGTCTCGGGAAGATATATATGTAACAAGAACGGATGAAGGAGTGTGAAAGAATGGAATGGTATACAGTCAATGCCCGAAAATGCATAGAAGCCCTCCACACCGACCCGAAAAACGGTCTGACAAAACAGGAAAGCACCAAGCGTCTTGCTCAATACGGGAAAAACAAGCTGACCGAAAAAAAGAAAAACGGCGTCCTCAAAAAATTCTTTTCTCAATTTGCCGACTTTATGGTGCTGATCCTGCTGTGCGCTGCGGGCATATCTTTTTTTACCGCCATATCGGGAGACGGTGACTTTACCGAACCTGTGATGATCCTGATCATCGTGATACTGAACGCCGTTGTCGGCACGATACAGGAATGCCGCGCGGAAAGCGCCATTGAAGCGCTCAAAAAGCTCTCGTCCCCTCACGCAGAAGTCAGGCGCGGCGGAATATGGCAAAAGATACCGTCGGAAGATCTGGTCTTGGGCGATATCATAACAGTCAGTGCAGGAGATCTTGTCTGTGCGGATGCAAGACTGATCGACAGCACCTCTCTTTCTGCGGAAGAAGCCTCTCTGACGGGTGAATCCGTCCCCTCCGAAAAACACCACGAGATAATCCTGCCAAACGATACCCCTCTTGCCGAACAAAGCAACATGATCTTTTCTTCTACCGTCATCACCTCCGGTCATGCCGTTGCTGTTGTGACCGCAACAGGAATGAACACGAAAGTCGGCAGGATCGCTTCTCTCATTGATAACGAAACAGCGCCGCCTACACCTTTACAGAAAAGTCTTTCCAAAACAGGAAAGCTGCTCGGCATTGCTGCGCTGCTGATCTGCGCTTTCATCTTCCTGCTCGGAATGTTCCAGCACCAGCCGCCGCTGGAAATGTTCATCATGTCCATCAGCCTGGCGGTAGCCGCCATCCCCGAAGGACTTCCTGCTGTCGTCACCATCGTATTAGCCCTCGGCGTCCGCAAAATGGCGCTGCACCGCGCGATCGTCCGTCACCTGCCTGCCGTAGAGACCCTCGGCAGCACCAGTGTGATCTGTTCGGATAAGACAGGCACTCTGACTCAGAATAAAATGACGGTAAAAGAAGTCACGTCGGGCATCCGCTGCGTCAGCCCCCATTCCTCTGCCGGCTGTTCTGTTCTGTCCCTTGCCGCTCTTTGCAGCAACGGCACAGTCACCAAAAAAGGAAACGGCTATGAAGCGGTCGGCAGCCCGACCGAAAAAGCGATCCTGCTTGCCGCTGCGGCATCAGACGCTCCCAAAGAACAGCTTGAGCGCCTCTGTCCGCGCATAGACGAGCTGCCCTTTGAT
>ONYV01000094.1 GCA_900322105.1 uncultured Eubacteriales bacterium
GATCACGGCAACGGTTTTGCAGGCGGAGCAGGGAGGGGATTTGCAGGAGGAAGCGGAAACGGCTTTGCGGATTCCGGCTCCGATCAATACTATGACAGCTCCAATAATCATTACAGCAATGACTATTCCGACGCTCCCGATAACGGCTACGGTAATAACGGCTATTCCGACAGCGGCAATTTTGACAGCGGCAATTTTGACAGTCCGTCAAACAACAGCTTTGGTGGCAGTAATTTTGAAAGTCCGTCAAACAATAACTTTGGCGGCAGTAATTTTGAAAGTCAGGCAAACAATAACTTCGGCGGCAGTAATTTTGACAGTCAGGCAAACAATAACTTTGGCGGCAATAATTTTGGTGGTACACTAAACAATAGTCAGTCCGACTACGACCCTAACGCACCGCTTTATCAGCCCGACTACGACCCCAATGCGCCGCTTTATCAGCCCGACTACGACCCCAATGCGCCGCT
Organism: uncultured Eubacteriales bacterium; assembly: GCA_900322105.1. Taxonomy (GTDB): domain Bacteria; phylum Bacillota; class Clostridia; order Oscillospirales; family Acutalibacteraceae; genus UBA1213. Next base: position 471 of record ONYV01000094.1, read on the forward strand.
CTATCACCCAACGTCAGCGCCGTCTTATGCGTCCTCATCTGTCACTGCAGCTGCACGAACCAAAAGCAAGAATCAGACGCTCATCATTGTTATAGCGATCGTACTGGTAGCGCTGATCGTCGGCGGCGTGCTTGTTTATAAGATGATGTTCGAGAAAAGGTCTATCCGTGAATACATGGAAAGCGCAGAGGGCAAGCTGGAATATGCACAGATACAGGCGCGGTATAAGGCGCAGAATCCCGAACTCAAGAGCCTTGAGATCAAAACAGAGGGCGACGATGCGCTGATCTATGAATTACAGTATGATGTGGTGTCGATCAGCGGGGCGCAGCGGCAGGGTATGCAGGCAGCACTGGAAATGATGCGTTCGACGGTACAAAGCGAGATACATAAAGTTATGGATCAATTCCGTATCAGGGAATACAAGATCACATTCCGATATCTGAACAAAAACGGAGGGACGATGATAGAATACACCATTGACCCGTAAAAAAAGCAGGAGAGCTTTATGCTTTCCTGCTTTTTTCTGTGAAATCGGGGGATATTACTTGCAAGAAACGGTCGGATGTGATAATATGATATTCGTAAACCGGGTGTCAGACAAAGAAACAGAAACAACTGCAAAGCACTTTGTATGACCCTGCATCAAACGAAATCGGAGTGAAAGATATGTCGGATGCAATGTCCTTTTCACCGCTGTGGGGTGAATGGTATCTGAAAGAGCTGATCGGAAAAGGAACGTTCGGAGCAGTGTACCGCGCGGAAAAAACCGAATACGGCAATACCTATACTTCTGCGGTGAAGCATATCGCTGTGTCAAAAGATAATATCAATACGGAATCCCTGATCGCAGAGGGTATCATTCCGGACGAAAGCGCACTGGGAGCGTATTACGACTCTGTGCGTGACAGAATGATCAGTGAGATCAATTTCTGCTATGCCCTGCGCGGCAATACCAATATCGTTTCCTACGAAGATCATTGTATCATCGAAAAACCTGACGATATCGGCTATGATATCTTTATCCGTATGGAATATCTGTCTGCGCTGCCAAAATATATGAAAGAGCATTCTTTTGGCGAAAAAGACGTTGTTCAGCTCGGCATTGATATCTGTCAGGCGCTGGAGGTGCTGGATCGTCAGAAGATGATCCATCGGGATATCAAGCCTGCCAATATCTTTGTCAATTCTGTCGGCGTGTATAAATTAGGTGATTTCGGAGAATCTAAGGTACTGTCGGACTCAAACGCAGGCATGACGGTACGGGGGACTTATACCTTCATGTCGCCTGAGATCTCAAGGGGCAGCAGCGCAGATATCCGCTCGGATCTGTATTCACTGGGGATCGTCATGTACCGCCTTCTGAACGGCAACAAAGCGCCCTTTGTGCCTGCTGACAGCAGCACATCCGTCAACACTGCGGCAGTAGAAGCCGCCAATGTCAGACGGTTCAGCGGCGAAAAACTGCCGCTGCCTGCCTACTGCACAGATCAGGCGCTTGCCAAGGTCATTATGAAGGCGTGCGAATTTTTGCCGTCAGACCGCTATCAGAAACCAAAGGAAATGCGAAAAGCGCTTGAAGCTCTCATAGACCCGTCAAGACCTGCCGCTTTGGAAACACCGCCCGCGCAAAACGAGAAAACCCCCTCTCCCGAAAAGAAGCCTGCTGCAAGATCAAAAAAGACATTGACGGTGGTGCTTGCATCAGCATCGGCAGTCATTTTGATCGGACTGATCCTGTTTGCTGCGCTGCGCCCGAAAAATGATACTCCTGCAAAAAATTCATCCTCAGCCGAAAGCACATCAAGTTCGCAGAGTGCAGTATCCGGCGAAACGATCAGTTCCATGCCTGTTTTTGACAAAGAACTGCGTTCGATCAGGATCCGTCAGATGCCGCAGAAGAACGTTTATTATCAAAACGAGAACTTTGACCCCGAAGGGATGGTACTGGAAGCAGTGTACAGTGACGAAACGGTTTCGGACATACCGCTGTCAGAAACGAAGATCTCCGATTTCGATCACAGTATCGCAGGCGTTCAGATGATCAGTATCGAGTGGCAGGGGAAGGCGGCGTTTCTCTCGCTGAAAATAGAAGAAGTGCCGCAGGACGGACGTTCGGGTTCATGTGGAAAGGCGCTGACATTTTCTGTGGACGATAACGGAACAATGACGATCAGCGGCAAGGGGGAAATGAACGATTTCTCACGGAACTTTGTGGTGCTGGAAAACAACACCATCGATGTGCAGTGCGACTACCCGTGGAAAAAAGCATCCAACGATATTCGCAAGGTAGTGATCTCGGAGGGAGTGACAACGATCGGCGCTTATGCATTCTATAAGCTGCCGAACCTGCAGGAGATTACCCTGCCCGAAACCATGACAAGCATCGGAGAATCTGCTTTCCGTGAATGCGGCAAGTTAAAAAGCATTCATCTTCCTGCGTCTGTCGAGCGTCTGGGAAAAGAATTGTTTGTCAACTGCACATCACTGCAAACGATCACCGTCAGCAGCGGCAGCAGTCATTTTGCATCCTCTGACGGTATGCTGTATACAAAGGATATGAAAACCTTTTTGAAATGTCCCGAAGCCAAAAGAGGCAGCGTGGGCGTGGCAAACGGAACGGAAACGATCGGGGAGTGGGCGTTTGACGGCTGTCGGTATATTGACGATCTGATCGTTCCGATCAGCGTCACGACAGTTAAGGATTATGCGTTCTCAGGCTGTACGGGCGTTTCGTCCGTCACGATCCTTTCCAATGTAGAAACAATGGGCAGCTATGCTTTCCGCTCATGGCAGTCTTCTCAGACGATACGCATCTATGACAGAGCTTCTGCGCCAAGCGGCTGGAGCAGAAACTGGAACACCGACTGTAAAGCAGAGATCATCTGGAACGCAGAAAAATACGCCGCAGGATAACTTCTGATTTATCATTCACAGTGAATAATGATCCATGCACACAGCTATTAGTGTGCGGCAAAGAATAACAGGAAGATGAAGGTATGAATAAGAATTTATTAACAAGGATCAATGAAATGAAATCGGGCTTTTCCAAAGGTCAAAGACTGATCGCAGGGTTTATCACCGAGCATTACGACAAAGCAGCCTTTATGACGGCGGCAAAGTTAGGAAATACGGTCGGCGTGAGTGAATCGACTGTCGTGCGTTTTGCAACCGAACTGGGCTATGACGGCTATCCGAAAATGCAGAAGGCGATGCAGGAAATGATCCGTGACAAGCTGACTTCCGTTCAGAGGATCGAGGTGACGCAAAGCCGTATCAGCGGCGGCAACGTGCTGGAAAATGTGTTGTCAAAGGATATCGAAAAGATACGCCGCACCATTGAAGAGACCTCGAAGGAGGATTTTGAAAACGCCGTCAATGCGATCGCAAAAGCACGGACGATCTATATCTTTGCCGTGAGAAGCTCTGCGGCGCTGGCGTCTTTTCTGGGATATTACTATTCGCTGATCTTTGAAAACGTCAAGATCATCAATAACTATGGCGAAACAGAGATCTATGAAAAACTGTTCCGCATTTCGTCGGATGACGTCATCATCGGCATCAGCTTTCCGAGATATTCCAATGCGGCGATACAGGCGCTGACCTTTGCCAAAAGACGGGGCGCAGGAGTGATCGCCCTGACAGACAGCGCCTCCAGTCCGATCGCAGCCGTGGCGGATCATGTGCTGATCGCCAAAAGCGATATGGCAGCGGTGGTAGATTCGCTGGTAGCGCCGTTGAGCATGATAAATGCGCTGATCGTTGCAACGGTGCTGAGGATGGATGACGAAGTGAAGCATACGTTCGGTATGTTGGAGAGCATCTGGGAAGAGTATGACGTTTATCAGAATAACAGAAAGGACGGAGGAGCGGATTGAACCAAAGAAGGGTCGCTGTGATCGGCGGCGGCGCAGCAGGAATGATGGCGGCTGTGTTCGGCGCAAAAAAAGGAGACGCCGTGACGGTGTTTGAAAAAAATGCCAAGATCGGCAGAAAACTTTATATCACAGGCAAGGGCAGGTGCAACCTGACAAATTGCTGTGACGCTAAAACGGTGATCGAAAACGTTCCGACAAACGGCAGATTTCTGTACAGTGCTTTGCGCCGCTTTTCGCCTGAGGATACAATGCGTTTTTTTGAAGAAAACGGTCTGAGCCTGAAAGTGGAAAGAGGCAATCGTGTCTTTCCTGTTTCGGATAAAGCCGCTGACGTGGTAGATACCCTGCTGAAAGCCGCCAAACAGGAAGGTGTCAGGATCGTGTTTCGGCAGGTTCAGGACGTTATGATCGAAAACGGCGCAGTAAAGGGTGTTTTAGTCGGCGGAAAGATGCTGCCGTTTGATAAGGTCATCATCGCAAGCGGCGGATGTTCCTATCCGAAAACAGGCTCTACAGGGGACGGCTACCGCTTTGCCGAAACCGCAGGGCATACGATCATACCGCTCACACCGTCACTGGTGCCGCTCGAAACGGTAGAGATGATCGATAGGGAAGCGTCAGGTCTGTTGTTGAAAAACATCGGTCTGACGGTACAGGATACAGCAAAGGGAAATAAGACGATCTATACGGATTTCGGAGAGCTGCAATTGATGCACTATGGTGTTTCGGGCGCAGTTATATTGAGTGCGAGCGCTCATATCAAAGAGATCATTTCGGGACGATACCGCCTGCTTCTGGATCTGAAACCGGCTTTGTCCGAAGAAAAGCTGAACGCAAGACTGCTCAGGGAGATCGGAAACAGAAAAAAAGAGAATGTGTTTTCGCTGATGCGTTCTCTGCTGCCCGAAGTGATGATACCGCTGATGCTGAGGATCACGCAGGTGTCAAAGGAAAAGGGCTGCAGCGAGATCACAAAAGAGGAACGGATGAAGATACTGTGCTGTCTGAAAGCATTGCCGCTGACAGTCAGCGCAGCACGTCCGATCGAAGAAGCGATCGTCACATCGGGCGGTGTGTGCGTTAAAGAGATCGACCCCAAAACTATGGGATCAAAGCTGTGCAGGGGGCTGTATTTTGCGGGTGAGGTGATCGACGTAGATGCTTATACAGGCGGCTTTAACCTGCAATGCGCCTTTGCAACAGGGGTGCTGGCAGGAGAAGGCTAAGGCAACACCGCACAAAGACCGCCTTACGGCTTAGCGCCACATCTGCTTGCATATTTTCCGTCATCTTGCACAAAAATCCCTCGACATACGTCAGTATGCCTTCGGGCCTGCACCGCGCAGAACAGATATGAAACAGGCGCTAAGAAAGGGAGTAACGATACATGGGATTTCAGGATGACTGGATCATGCGGCAGATAACGACTTTAGCACATTTTGTCGCGAAGATCGTATTTAATAAGGACAACATCGGCTATACCAACGAATCGTCAGATATGCTGTCCCAGACCGACCAGCTGCATTTACAGCTGCACCGCCTCATCAAGGAAAGAAAGATCTGTCAGGCGGAAGACCTGCTGTATGACAATATACAGTTCACCGATAAGTTTATCGAGCTGGCAACGGATTTCTACACAAAGCTCAACGAGCTGTCCGATCAGGAACTGAAAGACGCTGATTTTTCCAGAGATGAGGTATTTGAAGGGTATGTCGATATCCTGACAAAATGCGGCGTGCCTGTCGAACAGTTTTCGGAGCATGAATAATTTTTTTTGCAAAAGCGGTATCTTTTTTGACGGTCGGGCATAATATAGAATACAAAAACACCTGATCTGATGCGGCTTTTGCGGATGTTGGAAAAAAATCGAAAAAAATTCAAAAAAATGCTTGACAAATGAAGAGCGTTGTGGTATTATAATGAAGTCGTCGAGAGAAACACAAAACAAAAGCTCAAAAGAGCTTGGAAAATGAGTTTCTTGAGATCACACGGGAGCATAGCTCAGCTGGGAGAGCATCTGCCTTACAAGCAGAGGGTCATAGGTTCGAGCCCTATTGTTCCCATCATACGGTCCGGTAGTTCAGCTGGTTAGAACGCTAGCCTGTCACGCTAGAGGTCGACGGTTCGATCCCGTTCCGGATCGTAATATGCCTTTGTAGCTCAGTCGGTAGAGCAGGGGACTGAAAATCCCCGTGTCGGTGGTTCGATTCCGCCCGAAGGCACCAATGCGGATGTAGCTCATCTGGTAGAGCGCAACCTTGCCAAGGTTGAGGTAGCGAGTTCGAGCCTCGTCATCCGCTCCAAGGAGCTTGA
>ONYV01000091.1 GCA_900322105.1 uncultured Eubacteriales bacterium
AGTACGATACCCAGCGTACTCAATTCAAATGTAGTTACGGCATCCTGCGCGCTTGCCTTTTTACGGAGCGCATCGTTTGTCAGCGCAACACCGCCTCTTTCGTAGATCTCACGGTTGACATCCTGGAAGATCGAGGCAGGCTTCACATTGTCCACATTTACATTATTGAAGCCGTTTTCGTCTGTGACCGCCATCAGGATCATATCTTTAATAGAAAGGAAGTCAAGACCTGCGATCTGTCCGCCTGAAAGAGCCTCTACGATCGGATACAGCTCACGGATGTTGTCCTCATCAAAGAATTCGGACTGATCTCTTTCAAAGAATTCAAGAAGTGTACCGTCACCGTATTCTGTCTTTTCAAGGTAATCATGGGCAACAATATCTTCTGATGCCTTGCTGCCCTTGACCATCGTTGTCTGGGCGCTGATCAGCTTCGTTGCTGCTTCTGCAATTTCTTCTTTGGACGATTTTTCGTCTACGCTGATGTTTTTTACACTATCAACGTCTGTCTTTGCAACTTTGTCTGCGGTATCGACAGCATTGTCATAGTTCAAAAGGATCTCATTGAATGCGCCCCACTTGTCACGAATTTTCTTGGCATCGTCATTGTACCTTTTGTCAAGCTCATCGTTGATCTCAGAGGGTGTCATATTCGGATGTTCCTTTTTGATGTTCTCTGTCAGAGTTTCAAGGTCTGACGCAAGGAATCTGTCGAGCCATGTGTTGTCTGCGGAGTCAGCGGACTTTGTCAGCTCTGTTTCCATAAGCTGCACTGCCTGTCCGTTGCCCTGCATCAGAAGGGTCAGGATATCGCAGTGATTCTTCTTTTCTTCCGCGGCTTTCCGCCTGTGTCATCATCTGTCAGCTTATTCAGCAGCTTTCTGTAATAATCCGCACGCTTGTAGTTGGTGGAATCCTTCGGCTTTTTAAGGTTCTCACGGTATTCCTTCAGCGTTGCGATAAACCGATCGACAAAAGGCTTGATCTGCGTATCCAAGTGGTTGTCCATGAGTTTTTCATAATCCTGGAAGCTGTAACCGCCGTTCATGTTCATAACGGCAAGGTCTGTGATCGCATCACCTGCGTCTTCGGTTGTCTTGTAGCCGAGATAGACGATCTTCTGGTTAGGACCTTCTTTCAGGATACTTTTTGAGCCTGCGTCCTTGTTGAGATCAGCGTATTTTCCACTGTCGTCTGTCAGAATGGTGAAGCCTTCCGCCAAAAGCTCTTTGGCGGCTTCCTCAGAGGTTTCGCCCATTCCGACCTTTACTTCACTGATATAAGTCTTTTTTTCGCTTTCTGCCGCTGATGCAGCGACCTGCGCAGGTGTGAGGAACGTCATCGTCAGACAAAGCAATATCGAAATCGTAATTGTGATGATTCTGTTCATGAGCGTCATTCCTATCTGTTTATTGTTATATTGTGATTCGTTTATGCTTTTGGAGATGTGCTTTTTTTCTTTTTACCTGTAACCAACATGATAATGGCTGCGGCACCGCATCCTACGACTAATCCGATCACAGCGCCAAGTGCGATCATGCTGCCTGAGAATACCGAACCAGCCACTGCAGACTTACCGACTGCATCTGCCACATTTTGGACAGGAGTGGTATCATGCTTGTAGTATACATATGTACCCTTATTCGGGTCATTGTAACAATAATATTTGCTTGTGAGATTAAACGCCGGTACTTGTCCAAAACGGTGGATACCTGTGCTGTAACCGTCCGGCAAAGTATCACCCGACTGCATTTTCAGAGAATCCGCAAGGATGGGTTTGCCGTATGCATTTTTAATGCTGTAAAGCGACAGCCACTGCTTGCCGACATCGCCGTTGAGGTCGTTGCAGTTTTTCAGGATCTTGTAATTATTCTTTGCAAAATCGTTGTCGCCTTTGGGTCTGTTACAGGGAACCGTCTTATACATAACGGGCATTTTTCCCATACTCTCTTTCTCGCCCTTTTCATTGATGATCTCTATTTCGACCTCGTGCATCATATATTTCGGAACGGGCGCAAACGTCACTTTATACTCTGCAATCAATTCCGTAATGGTAGTGTATAAGGTAATACCTTCCATTATTGCGCCGATAACGGACAATCCTCCCATCAGTAAATCGGAGATCCTCGATTTGCTGGCAAGCTGTCTTGCCGCCTGCTGATATTCAGGAGAATTCTTGTAATTTCTGAGACTGGCTTCTGCAGCATTATCCTCTATTATGAGCGAATCTTTTTCGCTTATGATCGAATCATCAATTAAATTGAAGCTTTCAGATCTGGATAGTATACGGACGCTTTGCGCTCTGGACTGAGCATTTGAAATAGCTCCTTCCAGTTCGTGCAAACGTGTAAATACTTGAGAACTTTTGAATCTTTCCAACTCTATCGCAGAGCAGTACGCTGCAGTTCCCGTAACTATCGCCCCGATCGTCAGAATGTTTTGCAGTTCGCCCAGCACCATCATCGTAGCCAGTAAGTCCAGATCAAAAGCCTCAGCCGTTGTTCCTTTTGTGACCGCAAAGCCGCCTACATCATATATTTCACGATTGGTACCCTGAAAGATCGACGCAGCAGGAACATTGTCAATCTTCACAGCCTTGTAGCCATTTTCATCTGTGATCGCCATCAGGATCATATCTTTGATCGAGAGAAAATCAAGACCTGCGATCTGTCCGCCTGAGAGCGCTTCTACGATCGGATACAGTTCACGAATGGTGTCTTCATCGTTAAACTCCGACGAATCCTTTTCAAAGAAATCGAGCAATGAAGCGTCTTCAAATTCAACAGAGCCAAGATATTCGTGAACGACAATATCTTCTGCCGCCAAACCGCCTTTGAGCATCGTTGACTGAGCTTCAAACTTCTGATCAAGAGCTTCCTTCGTTTCTTCTGCGGTCGGATTATCACTCACAGCGATCTCTTTTTGATCTTTCTTCTCGTCCTGCAGCACTTCCTCTGCATTTGATACGGCATTATCATAGTTCAGAAGGACCTCATTGAAAGTGCCCCACTTGTCAAGGATCTTCTTGGCATCGTCATTATACCTTTTGTCCAGCTCTGCATTGATATCGGTAGGCGTCAGATTGGGATTTTCCTTTTTAACTTCCTCTGTCAGATCGTTAAGACTTGTTTTAAGAAATCTGTCGAGCCATGTATTATCTGCGGAGTCGGCTGCTTTAGCCAGCGTTGTTTCCAAGAGCTGTACTGCCTGTCCGTTACCCTGCATCAAGAGAGTCACAATATCGCAGTGGTTCTTCTTTTCTTCCGCTGACAATTGATTGTAAGCGGCATCACCCATTTCATACTTTGTCTTATTGAGAAGCAAATCGCCCAGCGGTTTTCCGCCTGTATCGTCATCCGTCAGCTTGTTGAGCATCGATCTGTAATAATCTGCACGTATGTAGTTGATAGAATTCTTTGGTTTCTTGAGATTATCACGATACTCCGTCAGCGTTGCAAGAAATCTGTTGATAAAGGGCTTGATCTGAGTTTCTGCCTGCGCCTGCATGATGAGCTGATAGTCAATGAACGTGTACTCTCCGTACATATTCATGACAGCAAGGTCTGTGATCGCTTAACTTGCATTTTCTGTTGTCTTATAGCCAAAATATACGATCTTTTGGTTAGGACCTGCTTTCAGCGCATTTTTCGTGCCTGCGCCCTTGTTCAGATCGGCATAATCTCCCTTGTCGTCCTTCAGGATAGTGTAGCCTTCCGCCAAAAGCTCTTTGGAGGCTTCTTCGGAGGTTTCACCCATTCCGATCTTAACTTCGCTGACATAGGTTTTTTTAGTATTTTCTGCCGCCCTTGCTGCGATCTGTGCCGGAACAAGTATCAGCATTGTTACGCATAACATTACCGATGTGATGATCGTTACGATTCTTTTCATCACGATTCCTCCCGTCTGTGAGATGATCATGCCGCTGCAGCCGTCTTTTTCTTCTTTTTACCTGCTGCCGTCATGATAATTGCTGTAACAGCGCCTCCTGCGATCAATCCGAGGACTGCGCCGAGCGCGATAGAACCGCCTGAAAATACCGAGCCTGTCGCTGTCAGATCCTTGACAAAGGCGTTATCGTGCTTGTAGTAAACATACGTGCCTTCGTTCGGGTCATTGTAGCAGTAGTACAAGCTGGTAAGGTTGAATGCTGCTTTTTCTCCGAAACGGTGGACACCTGTGGTATAGCCATCAGGCGAGCTTTTTCCGGACTGCATTTTCAGCGAATCGGCAAGGATCGGCGCACCGTTTACATACTTGACGCTGTAAAGTGAGAGCCACTGTTTGCCGACATCGCCGTTAAGGTCGTTGCGGTCTTTGAGTATCTCAAAGTTTTTCTTTTCTACGTCACTGCTGCCCTGTTTTCTGTTGCAGGAAACGGCCTTATAATAAGCGGTCTGGTTCCGGATCATGATCGTTTCGCCTATTTCATTCTTAGCAGTGATATCGGCTTCCTCAACGATGTACTTCGGGATGGGTGAGAAATTGACTTTGTAGTATTCCATCATCTCGGTGATGGTGGTGTAGATGGAATAACCTGCTAAGATCGCTGCCGCAAGTGAAAGACCTGCGGTAAGATATTTACAAACACTTGATTTTGCGCCCAATTCAATATTTGCGACATCGTTTGCTGTTTCAGGGCGCGGTTCCATTCTATTGATATCTATAATAAGATCGTCTTCAGAGACCAAATCTATATATCCGTTGTCTGATGTAACATCGCTGCTTATACTTTCAGCGATCATGTTCACCGTATCCTGTGTGTTACCGGCTGCTTTTGTCAAATATGAATAGACAATCCCTGAAGCGGCTGCCGCAACACCTGTCAGTGCCGTTGTAGCCCAAAGTGTAATACCCAGCATACTCAATTCAAATGTCTTTACTGCATCCTGTGCGCTTGCTTTTTTACGGAGCGCATCGTTTGTCAGCGCAACGCCGCCTCTTTCATAGATCTCACGGTTGACGCCCTGGAAGATCGAAGCAGACGGCACTTTCTCTGCACTTGCTGTATCATAGCCCTTTTTATTTGTGATTGCCATCATGATCATATCTTTGATCGAAAGGAAATCAAGACCTGCGATCTGTCCGCCGGAAAGAGCTTCGACGATCGGGTACAGCTCACGGATGATCTCTTCGTCAAAAAATTCAGACTGATCTCTTTCAAAAAACTCTAATAATGTGCCGTCACCATATTCTGTCTTTTCAAGATAGTCATGGGCAACGATATCTTCTGCTGCCTTGCCGCCCTTGACCATAGTTGTCTGAGCATTGATCAGTTTAACAGCGGCGTCCGTGATCTCCTGTTTGGTTGAATCTTTATCTAATTTCAGATCTTTGATATCCTCATTATCTGAATCTGCAACTTCGTTTGCCGTATCGACAGCATTATCGTAATTCAGCAGGATCTCATTAAATGCGCCCCACTTGTCACGGATCTTCTTGGCGTCGTCAAAATACTTTTTGTCAAGCTCCTCGTCGATCTCAGAGGGTGTCATATTCGGATTTTCCTTTTTGATATCTTCTTTCAGAGCTTCAAGATCCGTTGCAAGGAATCTGTCAAGCCATGTGTTATTGGCGTTATCGGCAGCTTTTGTCAGCAGTGTTTCCATGTGCTGTACTGCCTGACCGTTGCCCTGCATCAGAAGTGTGATAATATCGCAGTGATTCTGATCAAATATGAAAAGGAAGGTAACGCGCGTGTTTAACCTTGGAGATATAATTGACGGGAGATATGAAATAAAGGCGAAGGTCGGCCAGGGCGAGGCGGTGTACGATGCGGCGAGAAGGGCGAAGAATGTCGCGACGGCCCAGTGGACGAGGTCGAACCAGAAGGGCGGGCGTCGCCGCCAAAACGCATGGCCGAGGCTCTGGACATCCACTTTGAGGTAATCAGACAGAATCCCCGGTTACCACTGTTCATGATTAGAGAAGTCGCTTCACGACCAGAGCGTTTTGCCGTTATAAAGAACATTATAAGCACCTTTGCCGGTAATGTACTTATCACCATGCAAAAGGATATCGATCAGGCTGTATCTGACGGCGAGATAAGCCCTATAGATGCTACTACCCTACTGCTTGACATGATTTCTCTCAATGCGTTCCCATTCATTGTCAAGCCAGTTTTTGAAGCTGCAACAGGACTCAACTTAAATGACGATAGCAAATTTTGGGACCTAAGGAAGAAAGAAAACATAGAACTAATAATGCGACGACTAACACCATCACAAGCATGAAACGAATAATATTATTAACATTAGTTGCCCTCATGTTGCTAGGTGCCAACGCTCAACTCACAATTGAGCGCTGCCAAGAGCTGGCTCGAGAGAACTATCCTCTCATTAAGCAGTACGGGCTTATTGAGCAAAGCAGCAAGTACACCCTTG
>ONYV01000191.1 GCA_900322105.1 uncultured Eubacteriales bacterium
AATCATGCGGCTTTTTTGTAATTGTTAGCCTTGTGCAGTGTGTAGTTAGCAACGCGCGATGAATGCGCTTTGTGAACCCATAGTACAAAGAAGTTCCACGCCGTGAGAAAGTAAGCCCAAAGCAGGCTTTTCAGCCTGCGACGGCGGTGCGAAGGAAGAATACCAGTGATTCCCCACAAGGGAGCGCAGGCTCTGCGCGCTATTATTCTTGCTCGGATGAGTTGAGGAGGGAGTTTCTGACGGACTGCATACGGCTGTCTAAGGATGCGCTGACGTGGGCGCAGTCGATAAGCTCTTTCGTCAGAACTGCCATTTTTTGCGGGTCGATGTCTTTTTTGTATTTCAGCTTATGCTCCAGACTTGCCCAGAAGTCCATAGCGATGGTGCGCAGCTGCACTTCCACCTTCACATCCTTCTTTTCGTTTTCAAGGAAGATCGGAACCGAAACAATAAGGTGAAGACTGCGGTAACCGCTGGGCTTGGGGTTTTTGATGTAATCCTTCTGACGTATCAGCGTCACATCATCCTGCTGCAGCAGACACTTTGCAAGACGGTAGATATCATCCTCAAAGGAACAGATCACTCTGACGCCTGCGATATCATGAATGTTTTCTTCAATGCTTTCAAGCGTAACAGGCAGTTTTTTGCGGATGAGCTTGCGGATGATGCTGTCATAGTCTTTCACTCTTGTTTTGATGGACTCGATGGGGTTGCCGTCATAAATCAGCGAAAACTGCTCATTCAACACCTTGAATTTGGTTTCCACCCTCATGATCGCACAGCTGTAATTCGCAAAGAACTGCTGTACAGGCAGTATCTCCTCCTGCACCATATCGAGGATATCTTCTTCGCTGAAATGCATATCTTTTGTGAAATCCGCTAACTTCAAAGCGAGCTGTTCAGGGTCTTTCTTTTGCTCTGTCATAACCTTCGCTCCTTTGCCTTATTCAATACCGCAAACGGTATAATCCTTGTCCTCCACCGCTTTTTTGAGCGTTTCATCCGCAACGTCTGCGCTCAGCGTGACAACTGCTGTGCCGCTTTCATGGCTGACAACAGCGCACTCTACGCCGTCCAGCGCCTCCAGCGCCTTTTTGACAGACGCTTCACAGTGATTGCACATCATACCTTCGATCTTCATCGTCTTTTCCATAGTCGTTACCTCCGTTGGTTCTTTTGTAAAGTGATATTCTGCAAGCATTTCGCTTGTGATCTTCTGTTTTTTGTGTTTGTCATGACGTGAATCATGCAGTTTGAAAAAGTTCAGCCGCAAAGCGTTTGTGATAACAAACAGGCTTGAAAGGCTCATTGCGCCTGCACCGAACATCGGATGCATCGTCAGCCCGAAAGACGCATAAACGCCTGCGGCGATGGGTATCAGCAATACATTATAAAACAGCGCCCAGAACAGATTCTGTTTGATGTTGCGATAAGTCTGCGCAGAAAGCCTGATCGCCGCCGTCACGTCTGAAAGGCGGCTTTTCATCAGCACCACATCCGCCGCATCGATCGCCACATCCGTTCCTGCGCCGATCGCCATGCCGACATTTGCCCTTGTCAGCGCAGGCGCATCGTTGATGCCGTCGCCCACCATGATGACACGACCCTTTTCTGTCAGCGACTGTATGACCTTTCCTTTTTCATCGGGTCTGACACCTGCCACCACCATATCGACCCCTGCTTTTTTGCCGATCACCTCCGCAGTACGGCGGTGATCTCCTGTCAGCATCATCACAAACAATCCTCTGTTCCGCATTTCCCTGATGGCAGTGGCGGAATCCTCTTTGATGGCATCCGCTGCGGCGATGATGCCGATCAGCTTGTGATCTTTCGCAAACAGCATGGGACTTTTCCCCTCTGCGGCAAGGGTCTGCACCTGCTGCAAAACCGTCTGTGAAAGGGATATATGCTGTCGGATAAAGGAAAGACTGCCGCCGATCACTTCATTTTCTGCGATCTTTGCGCTCACGCCGTTTCCTGCGAACGTAGCAAATCCCGTTGTCGGGAGAAAAGGGATGTTTCGTTCCTGCGCATAAGCGCTGACCGCCTTTGCCAGCGGATGTTCGGATTTCACTTCCAAAGATGCCGCCATTGTCAGCAGCTCCTCCTGCGAAATGCCGTTTTGCGCTATCACATCCGTCACCTCAGGCGTACCTGTCGTGACCGTTCCTGTTTTGTCCAGCACAACAATATCTGCTCTGCCTGTTTCCTGCAAGGCTTCTGCGGTCTTGAAAAGAATGCCGTTTTTTGCGCCCATGCCGCTGCCGACCATGATGGCAACAGGCGTTGCCAGTCCCAGCGCACACGGACAGGATACCACTAACACACAGATCCCTCTTGCCAGCGCCGTACCGACAGGCGCGCCCGTCAGCAGCCAGATCACCGCAGACAGCACCGCAATCCCGATCACGGCAGGCACGAACCACAAAGAGATCCTGTCCGCCAATTTTGCGACAGGCGCTTTGGTAGCGGCGGCATCGCTCACCATCGCAATGATCTCCGACAAAGCGGTATCTTCTCCCACACGAACGGCACGGCATTTGAGATAACCGCTGCGGCAGATCGCAGCCGCCGTTACAGGGCTGTCCTTGGTTTTATCCACAGGGATACTCTCTCCCGTGAGCGCCGATTCATCCACTGCGCCTTCTCCGTCTGTCACAACGCCGTCCACAGGGATGCTGTCACCTGCCCTGACGATGAACACATCTCCCTTGCACACCTGTTCAACGGGAACCGTCACCTCTTTGCCGTTTCGCAGCAGCACGGCGCTTTTCGGCGCTAATGACATCAGACTGCGCAGCGCATCCGTTGTTCTGCCTTTGGCATAGGCTTCCAGCGTTTTCCCTACCGTGATCAGCGTCAGTATCATCGCCGCCGATTCAAAATAGAACTCGTGCATCAGCGCCATTGCTTCGGTTTGTCTGCCCTGCTGAAGTAAGGTCGTCATGATGAACAGCACCACCGTACTGTAAACAAAGGATGCGCCCGAACCCATAGCGATCAGCGTATCCATATTCGGTGACAGGTGCAGCAAACTGCGAAAACCGCTGATAAAGAATTTCTGATTGATGACCAGAACGACACCCGACAGCAGCAGCTGCACCAGTCCGATCCCGACACAGTTCCCCTGCAAAAACGGCGGCAGCGGAAATCCGAACATTCCTGCGCCCATCGAAACATACATCAGCATCAGCAGGAACACCACCGATGCCCACAGCCGTTTTTTCAGCTTGGGCGTTTCCTTGTCGGCAAGAGCGTCCGCATCCTGTACGCTGTTCTGTTTTGCGGCGGACGCTGCGTCTTTGAGGGCTGCGCCGTAACCTGCTTTTTCAACGGCGGCGATGATCTCACTGCTGCTGCAGTCGCCCTC
>ONYV01000085.1:0-3784 GCA_900322105.1 uncultured Eubacteriales bacterium
ATGCTGAATTGCCGTATCGAAGGCGCGCACCAGCCGCTGCGCATCGTGCTGGATTCCGCATTGCGCATTCCGCTTGGCAGCAGGATATGTCAAAGCGCCAAAGAGTTTCCGACGCTGATCGTCTGCACAGAGCCCGACGAAGAACGCCGGAGAGCGCTAAGACAGCTTGGGGCAGAGGTGTATGTTTGTCAGGAGGAAGAGGACGGAAAAGTCTGTTTGAGGGCATTGATGCAGGAACTATATAAAAGGCAGATTGCAAGTGTGCTGATCGAAGGCGGCGGCAGTGTTCATGAAGCGGCGCTGAAAAGCGGATGCGCAGATCATGTGTATGCCTATATCGCACCGAAGATCCTCGGCGGAAAGGATGCAAAAACACCTGTTGAAGGACAAGGTGTTGCGGATGTCAGTCAGGGAGCAAAACTTATCAACAGAAGGATCACGGAGCTTGGAGAGGACATTTTGCTGGAATATGATATAGAAAGGGGCTTTGCGGATGTTCACAGGGATCGTTGAGGAGGTCGGACGGGTGAGCAGTGTTGTTTCGGGCAGCAGGAGCGGCAGCATATGGCTGCAGGCGGAAAAGGTGCTGAGCGGGACAAAGCTCGGGGATTCGATCGCTGTCAACGGCGTGTGTCTGACGGTCACAAAGTTGAGCGCGGACGGCTTTTGTGCGGATGTGATGCCCGAAACCTTGCGCCGCTCTAATCTCGGACGGCTCAGAAAGGGAGATAACGTCAATCTTGAAAGAGCCATGCCGGCAGACGGGCGGTTCGGAGGACATATCGTGTCGGGTCATATCGACAGCACAGGCACGATCACGCAGATGAAGCGTGAGGAGAACGCCGTATGGGTGACGATCGGCGCAGAACAAGAGATCTTGTCGCTGATCGTGGAAAAAGGGTCGATCGCCATTGACGGCATCAGTCTGACGGTCGCAGCCGTAACAGACAAGGATTTTTCGGTGTCGGTGATCCCTCACACGGCGGAAATGACCACGCTGCCCCGGAAAAAGACAGGCGATATCGTGAATTTGGAAAACGATATCCTTGCAAAATACATTCAGCGGCTGATGAAGGCGCCGTCTGCGGAGCAGCAAGGTCATATTGACGAAAGCTTTTTAGCACGATACGGCTATCTGTAAAGAGACAGCCAAAAATACTTGCGAAAGGAAGAACAAGCAGGATGGAATATGAGTATCAGACCATACCGCAGGCGCTTCAGGCGCTGAAAAGCGGTAAGATCATTCTCTGTACGGACGATCCCGACAGAGAAAACGAAGGCGACCTGATCTGTGCGGCGCAATTTGCCACAAGAGAAAACGTCAATTTTATGGCAAAATACGGACGGGGACTGATCTGTACGCCGATGTCGGAGGAGATTGCAAGGCGTTTGCAGCTTCCGCAGATGGTAGCGGAAAACACCGACAACCACTGCACGGCGTTTACGGTGTCGATCGACCATGTGAATACCACCACGGGCATTTCCGCAGAGGAAAGAGGATATACCTGCCGCGCGTGTGCGGATGCAGGAGCAAAGCCGGAGGATTTCAGAAGACCCGGACACGTGTTTCCGCTGACGGCAAGAAAAGGCGGCGTTCTGGTGCGGAACGGACACACGGAAGCGACCGTTGACCTTTGCCGTCTGGCAGGACTGACGGAATGCGGACTTTGCTGTGAGATCATGCGGGATGACGGTACGATGATGCGCACGCCCGAGTTGTGGCAGCTTGCCAAAGAACACGGACTGTGCTTTATCACCATCAAAGACCTGCAGGATTATCTGCGGCGCTATGAAAACCATATGATACAGCAGGCAGCGGCAAAACTGCCGACCTGTTACGGAGATTTTCGTATCTATGGCTTTGTCAACGACATTACGGGCGAGCATCATTTGGCGCTGGTGTGCGGCGAGATCGGTGACGGGGAAGATATCCTGTGCCGTGTGCATTCCGAATGTCTGACAGGAGATGTGTTCGGTTCGGCAAGATGCGACTGCGGCGAGCAGCTTCACACGGCAATGCAGATGGTGCAGAAGGAAGGCAGGGGTATTATCCTCTATATGCGTCAGGAGGGCAGAGGGATCGGTCTGATCAACAAGCTCAGGGCGTATGAACTGCAGGAGCAGGGATTGGATACGGTGGATGCCAACATCCGTCTGGGCTTTGCACCCGATCTTCGGGAATACTGGAACGGTGCGCAGATCCTGCAGAACCTTGGTGTGAAATCTTTGCGGCTGCTGACCAACAATCCGAGCAAGATCTACGGTCTGGAGGGCTTTAATTTCGTCATCAAGGAGCGTGTGCCGCTGGAGATGCAGCCCGGCGTTTATGATGAATTTTATCTGAAAACCAAAAAGAACCGCATGGGACATATTTTCAGCAAGCTGTGAAAAATAAAGCGGATCACAATATCATAAAGGACATGAATCGGAGGGTATTAGTATGAAAGAGATCAATCTGATCGAAGGAAAAGTCGTTGCGCCAAAAGGGATGCGTGTGGGGATCATTGCGTCACGTTTTAACAGCTTTATTGTGGAAAAGCTGCTTGAGGGCGCTGTGGACGGACTCATCCGTCACGGTGTGGAAGAGGATGACATTGATGCGGTGTGGGTGCCGGGCGCATTTGAAATTCCGCTGATCGCAAAAAAACTGGCGGACAGCGGACGGTATGATGCGATCATCTGTGTCGGCGCTGTGATCAGAGGTTCGACCACGCACTATGAGTTAGTCGTCAACGAAACGGCAAAGGGTATTGCGCAGGCAGGCTTTAACAGCGGCGTACCGGTGATGTTCGGTGTGATCACGACCGAAAATATCGAGCAGGCGATCGAACGTTCAGGGTCAAAGGCAGGCAACAAGGGATATGACTGTGCTCTCGGCGCGATCGAGATGGTCAACCTGATGCGTCAGTTTTAAGCTATGACGATCATATTTGATTTTGACGGAACACTGCACAACACCGAAAAGCTCTATGCCTGCGCTTTTCGGAAAGCGTACCGAATGCTGGTGACAGAAGGGTATGCGCAGGAAAGAACATTTTCCGATAAAGAGATCTCTCAATGGCTCGGAGTGAATGCGCCCGATATGTGGCACAGCTTTATGCCCGATCTGCCCGAGAAAATGATGCACAAAGCAAGTATGATGATCGGAGGGGAAATGATCTTTGGCGTGCAGGACGGTCAGGCGGTGCTTTATGACGGCATACGGGAAATGCTCTCGCAGCTTCGGCAAAAGGGCTGCCGTTTGCTGATTCTTTCCAACTGCCGCCATGCCTATATGGACGCTCACAGAAAAGCACTCGGGCTTGACCGTTGGTTCGACGGATATTTTTGTGCAGAGGATTACGGGTTTATCCCGAAAGAAGATATTTTTCCGATCCTGAAAGAACAGTTTCCCGATGATGTTTACATCATGGTCGGTGACAGGGCTTCCGATATCAGGGTCGGACTGAAAAACCATATTCAGACGATCGGCTGTCTGTACGGATTTGCAGCAGAACATGAACTGGATGCGGCGGATGTGCGGATCGGATCGCCTGCGGATCTATGGCAGGCGGTTTTGCGCCTTTCGGGCGGCAGACGGTAATATCCCGAAGGGCGAAAAAACAGGGCGCAGAAACTTTCCAAAGGCGGTGCGCTCTGTTTTTTGTTTTATGGGAGAGATATGTTGTTTCATACAATAGACTTCCTCGGGAACCGAAGAAGTGCCGTATTACGCAGGATATTTTGTGCCGAAAAAAGCGTCTCGAGTGCAGCACTACTTGGTGTAATGCAAAGGAGAGACACA
>ONYV01000085.1:3803-9704 GCA_900322105.1 uncultured Eubacteriales bacterium
CAAGCAAGACGGTGCTTCGGAAGTTTCCGAGGAAGTCTATTACTTCACAAGAGTTATAAGCCGTAATGGGAAATTTCTGCCTTAAAAAGTCAGCGCCGATCGGTGCATTTCGGTTTGAAAATATGTATATGGTGTGATACAGGCAAAGCGTTTTGTGTAACAGACAGCAGAAATGCTGCGGTTCTTTGGCAGGAAACAGCGTTTCCGAGTCGGGGAGGAACGTTTCAGACGGCAAATGCACAAGGGTGTTTTGAAGCGTTATCAGACAAGTGCTCAGACGATGCTGTGAAACAGAGCAAAACGTTCAGAGTGTTGATGCAAAGAATACAGACAGGTTGACCTGTACAAACGGCGCTGACTTTTTAGGGCGGAAATCCGACGGCGGTTTTCACACACTTTTACAGTAGACTTCCTCGGAAACCGGAGAAGTGCCGTATTGCGCCGGATATTTTGTGCAGGGCGAAGCGTCTCGAGTGCAGCACTACTTGGTGTAATGCAAGGGAGAGACACAAAGCCCGGCGCAAAAGAGACAAGCAAGACGGTGCTTCGGAAGTTCCCGAGGAAGTCCGGTAAAGAGCCTTCTGATAATGATAACAACAGCGATTCCGCTTTGGGTGCAGCCTGAAAAATATTTTTCTGCCCCACCGAAAAAAGGACAAACAAAAAAGCCGCAAAAAATGCGGCTTTTCATGTTCGTTATATACAGTGGCTCTTTCAGCGGCGAAACGATCGTTTACACCAAAGAAAAATAATACGGACAAATGTTTTCATAGCGGCCATCCTTCATGCGAAACCCGTTCGGGATCGTTCCGAGAGGATGAAAACCTAAGCGTTCATAAAGAGTCCGTGCGTTTGTATTGCTTTCCGCTACGGCGTCAAATTGAAGGATGCGGTAGTTCATGGCTCTGGCGATCATGATGCAGTGCTTGACAAGAGCCTCGCTGATCTGTGTTTTGTTCTGATCCTGAGAAAGCGCAAAGCTGGCGCTGCATATATGACCGCAGCGTCCGACATTGCTCGGATGCAGGATATACAGACCGCAGAGGTTTCCCTGCTCGTCCAGATAGATCCCTGTGAAATCCTGAGCGGCAAAGAATGCGGCGCCCGATTTCGTGTCCAACAGTTCCTCTTGCGGGAAAGTGTCCCCTTCCCTGACGATCTCGTTCCAGACGCTGATCATCTTGGGAAGATCGTTTTTGTGATAAGCTCGAATCATTGTGCTGTCCCCCTATAGCAAAATTATCGTACTATATATTATATCACGATAATCTGAAATAATCGAGAATCGGATTCTTCACTATTAGAGTGGAAATTCAGTTCAGTTTCTTACATTCGTGAAATCAGGCGGTTTTGACTGTGATAAGGCAGCGATAGTGTATTTGCTGTAAGGAAGTCTATTGTCCGAAATAAATATGGTACCAGACTAAAAAGACGTAGATCGTCCAGACCTTGCGGCTGTTGTCCTCTTTGCCGTTAAAATGGTCGTCCAGATAGGAAATGATGAGATCGGTGTTGAAAAACTGCTTTGCCGTATCGGACTCAAACATTTCCCTGACGATGCGGTAGTATTTTTCATCCTTCAGCCACACTCTTGTAGGAACAGGAAAGCCTAATTTTTCTTTCTGAGCGGTCGCCTTTGGCAGATGGCGGAGCGCCGCCATACGCATGGCATATTTGGTTGTGCCGTGAGCAATGCGGTATCTGGTTGGGATGGTTCTTGCTACTTCAAACACCTTTTTGTCTAAAAACGGCACACGAAGCTCCAGTGAATTTGCCATGCTCATGCGGTCGGCTTTCAGCAGGATGTCGCCCACCATCCAGAGGTTGATGTCAAGATACTGCATTTTCGTTTCTTCGTCATATCCCTTCACCCTGTCGTAGAAGCGTTTGCAGAGATCCTGCGGTCGGGTAACGATAGACGGGTCTTTGAGGATCATTTTCTTTTCCTCATCGTCATACATAAAGGCGTTGCCGATAAACTTATCCTCTGTTTTTCTGGCGCCTCTGAGGATATAGCCGCGTCCTTTGATGTGCGGCCATTTCTTGGCTTTTCTTGCAAGGAAATACCGTACCTTTTGCGGAATGATGCGCTGATAGACTTTGAACACATGAGGTTCGTTATAGACGGTGTAGCCGCCGAACAGCTCGTCAGCGCCTTCTCCTGACAGCACGACTTTTACATATTGGCTCGCAAGCTTTGAAACGAAATACAGCGCAATACAGGACGGATCGGCAAGCGGCTGATCCATCTGATACTGCACCTTCGGTACAGCGTCCCAGAATTCTTCCGATTTGATCAGGTGTGTATGATGCTCCACGCCGATCTTGCTTGAAAGTCCCTGCGCCCAACTGATCTCGTTGTAGTGCTCTCCGAAGTCAAAGCCGACAGTGAAGGTCTTCTGATCGGCAAAATAGGACGCAACGTAGCTGGAATCAACGCCGCTGGACAGAAAACAGCCCACTTCAACGTCACTGATCTTGTGGGCGTTGACGGAATCCTCAAAGGCGGCTTCGATCTTGTCCACCGCTTCCTGCTCCGTCATATTTTCGTTCGGCTCGAAGGTCGCTTCAAAGTATCTTGTTATTTTTACTTTGCCGTCACGGTACCATAGATAGTGTCCGGGCAGCAGGCAGTAAATATTTTCAAAAAAGGTCTCAGGCGGCACAACATACTGGAACGACAGATAATTGTCCAGCGCCTTGGCGTTGAACTTCTTGTGATAATCAGGATGCTGCAGGATGCTTTTGATCTCGGAAGCGTAGATCAGTTCGCCTTCTGCGACGGTGTAGTGCATGGGCTTGATGCCGAAAAAGTCTCTTGCGATAAATACGGAATGATCCTTTGTGTGATAGATCGCAAAGCCGAACATCCCTCTCAGACGGTACAGCAGTTTTTCGCCCCATTCTTCAAAGCCGTGGATCAGCACCTCAGAGTCCGATTCGGTAGAAAAGGTGTGCCCGAGAGTCAGAAGCTCACTTCTCAGTTCCCGATAGTTATAGATCTCTCCGTTAAAGGTCAGCACCATCGTTTTGTCCTCGTTAAAGATTGGCTGATGTCCCTTGTCAAGGTCAATGATGCTTAGTCTGCGAAAGCCCATTGAAATATAATCGTCACTGTAAAAGCCTGCGCTGTCCGGTCCTCTGTGGGTGATAACGTCTGTCATTTTTTTGAGCGTTTCTGTTCCTTCCTCTTTTTTTCCTGTAAATCCGCATATTCCGCACATATATTTCCTTCTCCTTCCGTGAACGGGATCGCTCCCTTGTCACCTGCACGATCACAAAAACTGACAGTTCGCTGATGAGATCATGCGGATGAGATCTTCCTTTATAGATAGTATCGGTATATACAAAATACAATTATGCATGATCCATCATGGGGTCACGCATGATCGCAGGAATATTCTACCACAATGACGGAAAACTTGCAATATGATTTTTATAAATGATAGTTTTCCTGCATTTTCGAGAAAAACTTGCAGAAGCAGAAAAAATACATTATAATATCCAGTGTAATGACTGTGATACAGGAGATGCTGTTTATGAATATGCCCCAAGACCCGTTTATACTGTTCTCTTTTGTCAATACTCAGCTTAGAGATCACTATGCTTCTCTGGAAGAATTTTGCAGGGCAAACTGCTGTGAGATGCAGGATATCTGCGACAAATTGTCGTCAGCAGGCTTTGAGTATGACTCTGCGCTGAATAAGTTTTGCTGACGCTGAAACAGCAGACTTTCTCTGGAACCGGAGAAGTGCCGTATTACGCAGAAGAGACAAGTAAGACGGTGCTTCGGAAGTTTCCGAGGAAGTCTGATGATTCAGATCTGATATATCAAAAAGAAACGGATAGAATAAAGCTATGTATAGATTCCTGAATATTTTCAGAAACCACCGACAGGTCGTGCTGTTTTTAAGCGACCTGCTGCTGTGGAATCTGTCTTACTATCTTTCGTTCGCCATTCGTAACAATAATTTTTCGCTCAGCGGAGAAGGCACTCTGTTTTTTACGGGACTGCTGCTGCTGAACATTTCCTTTTCGGCGGTATTTCTGCTGTTCAGACTGTATGATAAGCTCTGGCGCTATGCGGATACCGAGGATTTTTTCTACGCCGCCATCGCTTCTCTTTCGGCAAATCTTGTCTTTATGACAGGGATGATGATCACGGGCGCTGTCAACCCTGCGCTTGCGGTTCATTCCGGAATATTCATTACCAATGCGCTGATGTCTACGCTGTTTGTGATGCTGTTCCGGATCATCTACCGTCTGAATAAGATCCTCGAACGGCGCAACTTAGCCCGAAAAGCCAAAAAGCGGCTGATGATCATCGGCGCAGGAGAAGGCGCGCTTTCGGTGCTGAGCGAATTGTCCAAAACACCCGGCAACGAATATATCCCCGTCTGCATTGTCGATGACAACAAGGAAAAGCTCCACCGCCGCATTGCAGGCGTAAAGGTGGAGGGGACGACCTACGAGATCCCTCAGCTTTGTGAAAAATTAGGGATCGAAGTCATCCTGTTCACGATCTCACAGATCAGCGTGGCGGATAAAAAACGTATTCTGGACACCTGCGCCAAGACGCATTTGGAGGTCAAGATCATCCCGAATATCTATAATCTCATGACAAGCGGCGTGCCGATCACCTCGACCATCCGTCAGGTAGAGGTAGACGACCTGCTCGGACGTGAGCCCGTGGTGTTCGATACCGAAAAATACGGCAAGTATCTGATCGGTCAGACGGTGCTGGTCACAGGCGGCGGCGGTTCGATCGGTTCGGAGCTTTGCAGACAGATCGCATCCCTTCATCCGAAACACCTCATCATCCTTGATATCTACGAAAACAACGCCTATGAGATACAGCAGGAGCTGATCCGCAAGCACGGCAGCGACCTTTCCTTTGAAGTACAGATCGCTTCCGTCCGTGACAAGAAAAAGCTGGAGTATATCTTTCAGACGCACGATATCGACGTGGTGTTCCATGCCGCAGCGCACAAGCACGTGCCGCTGATGGAGACCAACCCCGAAGAAGCCGTCAAGAACAATGTGTTCGGCACGCTGAAACTGGCGGAGGTGGCGGACAAGTATCATGTCAAGAACTTCGTGCAGATATCGACCGACAAAGCCGTCAATCCCACCAATGTCATGGGCGCTTCCAAGCGGATCTGTGAGATGCTCATTCAGATGATGGGCAAGAAAAAAGACAGCAGGACAAATTTTGTGGCGGTGCGGTTCGGCAATGTACTCGGCTCTAACGGCTCGGTCATTCCGCTGTTCAAGGAACAGATACGCACAGGCGGACCTGTTACCGTGACGCACCCCGATATCATCCGCTATTTCATGACGATCCCCGAAGCAGTTTCTCTGGTGCTCACAGCAGGCAGTATCGCCAAGGGCGGCGAGATCTTTATTCTGGATATGGGTGAGCCTGTCAAGATCAAGGTGTTGGCGGAAAATCTCATCCGTCTTTCGGGCTTCAAGCCGCATGAGGATATCAAGATCGAATATACGGGACTGAGACCCGGTGAGAAACTCTATGAGGAACTGCTGCTCAATGAAGAGGGCATCACTAAGACAGACAATAAGAAGATCTATATCGGACGTCCGATCGAATTCAATAACGAAGAACTGTTCCGTCTGCTCAAAAACCTCTACTATGCCGCACAGCGCAACGATAAAAGCGCTGTCGAACAGCTTGTGGCGGAGATCGTGCCGACCTTCCATCATGCGACCAACGAAAACGCAGAGCTGCCGCCGCAGGAGGACGAGGAATAACAACAAATCATCAAAACTCCCGAAGGGTGATCCTTTCGGGAATTTTTTTGTGCATTTTACTGTATGCGGTGTCAAAAGTATTGTGGATGTATTGCTTTTGAGGGTGTGCTGCGTTAGAGCCGTAAAAGATAA
>ONYV01000313.1 GCA_900322105.1 uncultured Eubacteriales bacterium
ATACTGACGTATGTCGAGGGATTTTTGTGCAAGATGACGGAAAATATGCAAGCAGATGTGGCGCTAAGCCGCAAGGCGGTCTTTGTGCGGTGTTGCCTTTATTTTAATATAACACAAATTTTTGTACTTGTCCATGCATAGTATGATACAATTATTCAGACAATATCTGTATCTCCGACCATGAATTATGATATATGCCGAGTATAGGGAAAAACAAGTACAAGGCGTTTTGGTCATCCAACAATCTTCACTCAAATTCAGCGGCTTTAGGGAAGGGGGGTTCCTGTGTGACTGCCCCCGACAAAAGAGATTTCCGCAGAGATTTGTCTGCAAAAGGTTGTAATTTTGGAAAAACCTGTTATAATAGTGATTGACGGTATCATGCCGAAGAATCAAGAAGCTGAAACGGAGGAAATACATATGATAGCGGTTGCCATTGACGGACCTGCGGGAGCAGGCAAAAGTACCATAGCTAAAAAAGTTTCCGAGGAGCTTGGATTTATTTACGTAGACACAGGTGCAATCTACCGTGCAACAGCGCTGGCCTGTATCGAAAATGATGTTGATATGGACGATCATGATGCAGTAGAGAGCTTTCTTCCGCAGATAGATATCCGTATCATTTTCTTTAATGGTGAGCAGCATATCCTGTTAAATGACAAAGATGTTTCAGAAGAGATCAGAAAAGAAAACGTGTCAATGGCGGCGTCAAGAGTATCGGCGATCCCTGCGGTCAGAAAATTTCTGTTGAAGCTGCAAAGGAGCTTTGCGCAGACAAGTGACGTCATCATGGACGGCAGAGATATCGGAACGGTCGTGCTGCCAAATGCGCAGGTCAAGATTTTTCTGACGGCATCCCCTGAGATCAGAGCCAAAAGAAGAGTGCTGCAGTTGGAAGAAAAAGGCGAAACGGCAGATTTTGATAAAATACTGTATGATATCGTACAAAGAGATTATAATGACACCCACAGGGAGACCGCTCCGCTGAAGATGGCGGAGAACGCCGTAGAGGTCGATACGACAGCTATGACGTTACCTGAGGTGATCGAAAAGATCGTCAGCATAATAAAGGAGCAGACGCAATGAAAAGAAGAAGTATTGTTTTTGTGATCGGAAGGATTCTTGCGATACCACTGTTCAAGCTGCTGTTTCATTACAGAGTAAAGGGCAAAGAAAATCTTCCGAAGGACGGCGCGTTTATCGTATGTCCGAACCATCTTTCCAACGCTGACCCTATGCTGGTATCCGTCACACAAAAACGACAGATCTATTATATGGCAAAAGCGGAGCTTTTCAAAAATCCCTTTGCTTCCGCCGTGATCCGAGAATTGGGCGCATTTCCCGTTGACAGGGGAGCAGGCGACGGCAAAGCGATCAATACAGCCGAAGAGGTCGTCAAGGACGGCCGCTTGCTCGGTATCTTTATTGAAGGGACACGCTCCAAAACAGGCGAGTTTCTGCGTCCGAAATCGGGCGCGGCGGTGGTCGCCTTCCAGACGAAAACACCTGTGATACCTGTATGCGTGACACCGAAAAACAAGAAGATAAAGCTCTTTCAGAGGGTGACGATCTCATGGGGAAAGCCGCTTTCTCTGGAAGAACTGGGTCTGATCAGCGGTTCTCCTGCAGAGCTGCGCAATGCCAGCCGCAGGATTATGGATGAGATCAAAAAACTGCGTGAGGAAGCGCTTTCCGAATAAACCCGACAGATCGGGGAAAAATGGTATACAGTACGTTCATGAACACATCATCAGGAGTAAATGAGGGATCGTTATTTACCGTATATTTCGCTTGATTGGTCTGGTGCTTGTCAGACCGTGGTTTCGGATACGCTATATCGGCAGAGAACATATTCCGAAGGGCGCATTTGTCTTGGCATCCAATCACGTCAGTTATTTTGACCCCTTGTGTCTTGGTTTCGGGTTTTGGTGTACGCTGCATTTTATGGCGAAATCTGAATTGTTTGAATGTCACGGAAAGTTTGCGGGATGGTTTTTGCGATCGTGCGGCGTGTTTCCTGTCAGGAGAAATACCGCTGACACGGACAGCATCAGTTATGCCGCCGATCTGTTGAAGCACGGCAAAGCGA
>ONYV01000021.1 GCA_900322105.1 uncultured Eubacteriales bacterium
GCACTGCTGCTGCCATCTGCAGAGATAACAGACTGCCGCTGATGGTATTCAGTCTGGATGATCCTGACAATATCGTTTCCGCTGTATGCGGCGAAAATGTCGGAACGATCGTAGAACCATAATGGTACTTTCTGATAAGCAGGTTTTCCTGCTTTATCAGACGCGATAAAAATACTTATTGATGGAGGAAACTATCATGAACACAGTTATCAAGAATACCGATGACAAAATGAAGAAATCGGTAGATCATTTGGAAACGGAGTTTTCCGAAATACGCGCAGGGCGTGCAAATCCTGCCGTACTGGATAAGATCAGAGTGGATTATTACGGCGCGCCGACAGCAATTAACCAACTTGCCGCTGTTTCTGTCACCGAAGCAAGAACGCTCGTGATCCAGCCGTGGGATACCTCAGTGCTGCGCAGCATTGAAAAAGCGATCCAGACCTCTGATATCGGTATCAATCCTCAGAATGACGGGAAGATTATCCGCATGATCTTCCCGCCGCTGACAGAAGACAGACGTAAGGAGATCGTCAAGGAGATCGCCAAGATGGGCGAAGACACAAAGGTTGCCATTCGTTCGATCCGCAGAGAAGCAATGGAAAAGCTGAAATCTATGAAAAAAAAGAGCGAGATCACAGAGGATGATCAGAAGAACGGCGAGAAAAAGATTCAGGATCTGACAGATAAACACATCAAGAATATCGACAGCATGACTGAAAAGAAGCAGAAACAGATCATGGAGATCTGATCTCTCCTTGACGGACATACAATCATAAATTTCTCTCGGCAGAACGCTCCTGCCGAGAGAAATATTTCAGAAAGAATAATAGCCTGAGAAAAGGTACAGCAGTATGGCTGTATCCTTTCTCAGCTATTATTATATATTTGAGGTGATCTACTTGAAAAAGAACGCAGAGAAGCTGTATATCCCTGAACATATCGGTATTATTATGGACGGAAACGGTCGATGGGCGAAAAAAAGAGGACTTCCTCGTCCCGTCGGGCATACTTATGGCGCAAAGACCTTTAAGGAAATCACTCGTTATATCAGCAAGCAGGGTGTAAAGTATCTGACCTTGTATGCTTTTTCCACCGAAAACTGGAAACGACCTTTGGAAGAAGTGAATTCACTGATGAAGATCTTCCGTCAGTATCTGATGGAATCTCTGACAGATTTCAGAGAGGATGATATCAAAGTCGTTTTCATCGGAGACCGCAGCGCTTTTCCAAAGGATATTATTGATCTGATTTATGAGACCGAAGAGGTCGCAAAGGATCGACAAGGAATGCAGCTGAATATTGCGATGAACTACGGCGGCAGAGATGAACTGCTTACTGCGGTCAAACGCATTTGTCAGGACGTACAGGAAGGAAAGCTCTCTGCTGACGCGCTCACGGAAAAGGATATTTCCGATAGATTATATACGGCAAATATTCCCGATCCCGATCTGATCATCCGCACAGGCGGAGAGCATCGTCTCAGCAATTTCATGCTGTATCAGGCGGCATACTCAGAGTTCTATTCGACAGATACCCTGTGGCCTGATTTTTCCGAAAAGGATTTTCAAGACGCTATTTTGGAATTTAACAAGAGAAGCAGAAGGTTTGGTGGTGTATAAATTATGGCAAAACGATTTTTAGCTGCTGCGATCGGCGTTCCGATGATATTGGCAGTTGTTTTCTTTGGTGTTTATGCGCCGATCCTGTTCGATATTGCAATAGCGATCATTTGCGCTGTTTCTGTAGGTGAATTTTCAACCGCAACCAAAACCATCCGTCTCTATCCGCTGAGTATTTCAGGCATTCTCTTTGCCATCGCTTATCCCATGCTTCTCAGCTACGGTTATGGTCAGCTGATCTGCTTTTTGTATACAGGCGCTGCGCTTTCTGTGATGGTTTTTTGTCATAAGAAAATAACCTTCCAGAACTTTGCATATACTTATTCTATGACGATGATCATCACCATCGCTCTTTCCACCATTATTCAGATGAAAAACATGGATACTGCCCATGCTTCTTTTTACTTTATCCTGTCGCTCGGCTTGCCCTGGATGGCGGATATCGGCGCATATTTTGCAGGCAGCTTTTTGGGTAAGCATAAACTTTGCCCGACGATCAGCCCCAAGAAAACGATAGAAGGTGTTGTTGGCGGCGTGTTGCTTTGCGTTGGCGCTACTTGTCTGATCGGATGGATCTTTGCTGATCTCATCTATGGTAAAACCGTTGAGATACAGTATTTGCCGCTGTGCATTCTGGCGCTGATCGGTTCTTTTATGTCTGTGATCGGAGATCTGAGCTTTTCGGTCATCAAGCGCTATTTCGAGATCAAGGACTATGGCTTCATCATCCCCGGACACGGCGGTTTTTTAGACCGCTTTGACAGTGTGATCTTTGTTTCTCCCTTTGTTTGGATGTTTATTACGTACTTTCCGATCATGACCATTCGATGAGAATATCTCTGGCGAATGCAGGAAGGAGTGCATTTCTGATATGAAAAAAACAATTACCCTTTTGGGTTCGACAGGCTCGATCGGTGTCCAGACACTGGATGTTGCACGGATGCACCACATCCGAGTGGCGGCGTTGACAGCCAACAAAAGCATAGATTTGCTGGAAAAGCAGGCAAGGGAGTTTTTGCCCGATATCGTTGCCGTGTTGGATG
The DNA here is from genome assembly GCA_900322105.1 of uncultured Eubacteriales bacterium. Classification (GTDB taxonomy): domain Bacteria; phylum Bacillota; class Clostridia; order Oscillospirales; family Acutalibacteraceae; genus UBA1213. The sequence continues at coordinate 2,666 of ONYV01000021.1, forward strand.
AAGGATGTGCTTCCAAACTCAAAGCAGCGCTGTCCGATACAAACATAAAAGTTCTGAAAGGTAAAGAAGGCATTTTAGAAGCGGCACGCTATGAGCCTTCCGATACCGTTGTCAATGCGATCGTTGGTGTTGCAGGTCTTTTGCCGACGATCGAAGCAATCAAATGCGGCAAGGATCTTGCCCTTGCAAACAAAGAAACACTCGTGGCAGGCGGCAGTGTCGTTAAGGAACTGATAAAAAAACATGGAGTTAAACTCTATCCCGTTGACAGTGAACATTCTGCGATCTTTCAGTGCCTGCAAGGATGTCCTGACAATGCGCTGAAAAAAATCATATTGACAGCTTCGGGCGGTACTTTTTTTGGCAAGACAAAAGACGAACTGAAAAATGTGACCGCTGCGCAGGCTCTGAAACATCCGAACTGGAGCATGGGCGCAAAAATCACCATCGACTCCGCTACCATGATGAATAAAGGATTGGAAGTGATCGAAGCATCATGGCTATTTGATGTGCCTGATGAACAGATCGATGTCCTGATCCACCGCGAGAGCATTATTCACTCGATGATCCAGCTGAAAGATCATTCCGTGATCGCTCAGTTAGGCGTACCTGATATGCGCATTCCCATTCAATATGCGCTTACATACCCTGAAAGACTCCCTTCTCCCGTAAAAGAATTGGATCTGTCCGACTTGGGGTCTCTGACGTTTTATCAACCCGATACAGAAACTTTTTCCTGCTTAAGACTGTGCCGTGAAGCGCTGCGCAAAGGCGGACTTTATCCAACAGTTGCCAATGCTGCCAACGAAGCGGCAGTACAACTGTTTTTAGACGGCAGGATCTCATTTTTGCGGATCGCCGATATCGTGGAACAGGCGCTGTCTCAGTGCCGCTTTGATACCGATACGGTCACGCTCGAGGCTATTTTAGAAACAGACAGAGAAACAAGACTGAAAATATCAGAAAAATGATAGGAGATGATTCCGATAGAAGGCGTATTATTAACGATCATCGGCATACTGCTGTTTGAGCTGATTATCTTTATCCATGAATTCGGTCATTTCATTACCGCTAAGAAATGCGGCGTAAAGGTCAATGAATTTGCTTTGGGAATGGGTCCCAAGTTGATCAAATTCCAAAAAGGGGAAACACTGTATTCTTTGCGGCTGTTTCCGATCGGCGGTTTCTGCGCAATGGAAGGCGAGGATGCTGAAAGCGATGACAAGAGAGCTTTCGGTAATAAACCTGTGTGGCAGCGGATGCTGATCGTCGTGGCAGGCGCTGTGAATAATATTCTGCTCGGCTTCCTGCTGATGATGATCACACTGATACCGTCAGACCGTTTCGCATCTAATGAGATCGCCGTGTTCGCAGATGTTTCCAACACATCACAGCAGCTTGAAATAGGCGATAAGATCAAATCCATTGACGGCTATGATATCTTCACCTCAATGGATCTCAATTTTGCTCTTGCGACCGCAAGAGACAATGATATGACGTTCAAGGTCGAGCGTAAGGGCGAGACAATGACTTTTGAGCATATCAAGCTTCCTACGACAAAAAACGATGACGGTAAAGAAATCGCACATCTTGATTTCAAGGTTGCGCCGATACCGAACAATTTCGGTACACTGATGCAGCAGAGCTTTTTGCAGACGTGTTCAACAGTACGAATGGTCTGGTCAAGTCTGATCGGGCTGGTGACAGGAAGGTTCGGCTTTAATGAAGTAGCAGGACCCATCGGTATGACATCCGCCATTTCTCAGGCAGCCGCAACAGGGCTGCAAAGCAGCTTCTGGGATGGTCTGAGCAACCTGATCTTTATCATGATGGTCATTACGGTTAACCTTGGTGTCGTGAATCTTTTGCCGATCCCTGCGCTGGACGGCGGAAGACTGGTATTTTTGATCATCGAAGCCATCCGAAGAAAACCAATCAAGCCCGAACACGAAGGGTGGGTACACGCCATCGGAATGTTTGTACTGCTCGCTTTTATGGCGATCATTTCGATCAATGACATTATACGGTTGTTTCAATAGGAGATAGATCATGAACAGAAGAAGTACAAAAAAAATTGCTGTCGGAAATATGTTTATCGGCGGGGATGCAGAAATTTCCGTTCAATCCATGCTGAACGTTCCCGCTGCGGATATTGAAGGGAGCGTAAAGCAGGCAGTCGCTTTAGAGCAGGCAGGGTGTGAACTGATCCGAATTGCTGTGCCCGATATGGGAGCGGTATCCCTGATCTCTGCGATCAAAGAAAAAGTCAGTGTGCCGATCGTGGCGGACATTCATTTTAACTATCAGATCGCTTTGGAATGCGCCGCAGCAGGCGTTGATAAGATACGCATCAACCCCGGAAATATTGGTTCGGACGATAGAGTAAAACGTGTTGCTGATGAATGCCGCAGACGAAATATTCCGATCCGCATCGGTGTCAATTCAGGTTCTCTCGAAAAGCATATTCTTGCCAAATACGGAAGACCTACGCCGCAAGCTTTGTGCGACAGCGCACTGTATCACGCTGCGCTGCTTGAAAAATTTGATTTCGATCAGATCATTCTGTCGATGAAATCCTCAAATGTTGCTTTTATGAAAGAGGCATATGAGATTGCCGCTGAAAAATGCAGTTATCCGCTGCATCTTGGCGTTACAGAAGCAGGCACTGAGCGAATGGGACTTATCAAATCCGCAGCGGGCATCGGCAGCCTGTTGCTTGATGGCATCGGCGATACCATTCGTGTTTCCCTGACAGATGACCCTGTCAAGGAGGTCTATGCGGCAAGGGATATCCTGAAAGCGCTGGGGTTGAGAGAGTTCGGCGTAAAGTTTGTGTCCTGCCCAACCTGCGGCAGAACTAAGATCGATCTGATCGGTCTTGCAAAGCAGGCAGAAGAACGCCTGAAAGACTGCAAAAAGAATATCACTGTGGCGATCATGGGATGCGCCGTGAACGGTCCGGGAGAAGCCGCAGAAGCAGATATCGGCATTGCAGGAGGAGACGGCGTCGGACTGCTGTTCAAAAAAGGAAAGATCTTTAAGAAGGTGTCGGAGCAAGATCTGCTTGACACATTGATAGAAGAAATAGAGAAGCTGTGAGCTTTTGAAGGGAGATCAAATTGAATCAATTCATTAAATACTTTGGCAGATATTTTGATACAGACAGCATTCCCGAAACTGTTTGTGAAGGAAAGATCGCTGATATCAGAATAGATTCCGAAAAACGTACGATGGACATCGTTGCCGAGTTCGGCGCATTGATACGAACAGAATCACTCTTCGATGTCGAAAAGAAGATTTGCAGCAGTATATTGAATCTGTCTCAGTGTCATATTTTACCGAGATATGACGCTGAATTATTTACGGAAGAATTTTTCCCCGAGCTTGTAACGGAGCTGAAAAGACGAAATGCATCTTTGAACGGTACATTGAATGATGTGCAGGTTCGATCAAGTGATGATACGCTCATCATTACCCTGCAGCATGGCGGAAAGGACATCCTTTTGCAAAAAGGGATCGACAAAAAGCTGTCTGCGCTCATCAAAGAAATGTTCGGACTGACATATCGGATCCGATTTGACGGAGTGCTGACGATAGATGCAGAAAGCGAAGCATATATTGAACAGCAGAAAACAGCGGAAGAAAACATATTGCGTCAGAAGCTGTTAGAAGAGCAGGAGCTTCATGAAATGACAATGAAAGCAGCGAATGCGCATAAGACATCCGCCAAAAAAGCAGAGCCGCTCCCTGTACCGAATGAGATCGAGATCAGAGAAGGCGCAACGCTGTATCCTTCTTGTATCCCCGAAAGCGCCGTCACTGTGTACGGCGGACATATCAAGGGAAGTCTGTTTCAGCTCAAAAACATTACGCCGGAATCCGGAACGATCATTTTCTGGGGTGAGATCTTTTCCATAGACGTTCGTGATACCAGAGATAATAAGCGAAAGATCATCTCTATCAGCGTGACGGATTACAGCGGTTCGGTGACGGTCAAGATCATTGAACTGAACGAAAAATGCAAGGGTGTTCTGGAACTGAAAAAAGGCGATGCGATCCTTGTCGAGGGAAACGCGCAGTTTGATAAATATGACCACGATCTGACGGTGATGGCATCAGCGATCTGTCGGGTATCTATGACAAAGGTCGTGGATAAAGCGCCTGTAAAACGAGTGGAGCTGCATCTGCATACGAATATGTCTGCGATGGATGCCGTAACGAGCGCAGGTGATCTTGTCAACCGTGCTTATCAGTGGGGAATGCCTGCCATCGCCATTACCGACCACGGTGTTGCGCAGGCGTTTCCTGACGCAATGAATGCCTGTGATGCCATTCGCAGCAAAGGCGGCAAATTCAAGATCCTGTATGGTGTAGAAAGCTATTTTATCAACGATGGAGAAAGCAGCGCTGTGACAGGTTCGTCCTGCGAGAAACTGAACGGCGAATTCATTGTGTTCGACATAGAAACAACGGGGCTGAGTGTGCTGCAGGAAAGGATTACAGAGATCGGCGCTGTCAGAATGGTGAACGGTGAGATACGGGATACTTTTTCTACTTTTGCAGATCCTGAAAAGCACATTCCCGAAAAGATCACCGAGCTAACGGGGATCGACGATTCTATGGTGAAGGATGCGCCCTCTGAAGAAGAAGCCGTCAGAAAATTTCTGGAGTTCTGCGGAGAAAATGCAACGGTCGTGGCGCATAACGCTGCTTTTGATACTTCATTTATCAAAGCCGCCTGTGAACGAAACAGTTTGAGCTATACCTTGTCACATATCGACACCCTTGTGATCTCCAGAGGTCTGTATCCTCAGCTCAGCAAGCATAAGCTGGATGTTGTCGCAAAGCACCTCAAGCTCGGTGACTTTAACCACCACAGAGCCTGTGATGATGCTATGATGCTGGCAAAGATCTTTCAGGTCATGCTGCAAAAACTCTCGGAAGAGTATAAGATCACAGATGTTTCCGAGATCAGCAAGGCGCTTCCCAAACCAAGCATTAAAACTTATAAGTACTATCACCAGATACTGTTAGTCAAAAATCAGCTCGGCTTGAAAAACTTATATAAACTGATTTCAAAATCCCATCTGGATTATTTTTATAAAAAACCGCTCCTGCCAAAGTCGGAGCTTGTAAAGCTGCGTGACGGTCTGATCGTCGGCAGCGCCTGTGAAGCCGGTGAGCTTTATCGCGCGATCTTAGAAGGGAAAAACCGTGAGGAACTCAAAAAGATCGCCTCTTTCTATGACTATCTTGAGATACAGCCCGTCGGTAACAATATGCACCTTGTCAGAGAAGGCAGAGTCAAGGATGTGCAGGAACTGCAGGAGTATAACAAGCTGATCGTTTCTCTTGGCGAAGAACTGGATATTCCTGTTGTCGCCACCTGTGACGTGCATTTTATGGATCCGCACCAAAGCAAATATCGTGAGATCCTGATGACATCGCAAAACTACAGCGATGCCGCCATGCAGCCGCCGCTATATTTCCGAAATACCGCCGAAATGCTGAAAGAGTTTGATTATCTCGGTGAAGAAAAGGCATATGAGGTCGTTGTTAAAAACACCAACGAGATCGCAGATATGATCGAAGATATCCGTGCCGTACCGAAAGGAAACTTTCCGCCGTTTATTCCCGGCGCAGAAGAAGAACTGACGAGCATTACATGGGAACGTGCCAAAAAGCAATACGGCGATCCGCTGCCTGAGATCGTCCGTGCAAGAATTGAGAAGGAGCTGAACTCCATCATCACCAACGGCTTTTCGGTGCTGTATATGACGGCGCAGAAACTGGTGGCAAATTCTAACGAACACGGCTATCTTGTCGGATCCCGTGGTTCGGTCGGTTCGTCCTTTGTAGCCACCATGTCGGGTATATCGGAAGTCAATCCGCTGTGTCCGCACTATATCTGTCCGAACTGCTGTAATTCCGAATTTTTCACAGACGGCAGCTATGGCTCAGGCTTTGATCTTCCGCCGAAAAAATGTCCGAACTGCGGAACAGAGTATCAAAGGGACGGTCACGATATCCCGTTTGAAACATTTCTTGGATTCAAGGGAGATAAAACGCCTGATATAGACCTGAACTTTGCAGGCGAATATCAAAGTCAGTCCCACCGTTATACAGAAGTTCTGTTCGGCAAGGAAAACGTTTTCAAAGCGGGTACGATCGCTACCGTAGCGGAAAAAACGGCGATCGGTTATGTCAGAAAATATTCCGAGGTAACGGGAAACACTGTCAACCGTGCGGAAGAATTGCGTCTGGCAGCAGGCTGCACAGGTGTCAGACGTACCACAGGTCAGCACCCCGGCGGCATGGTCGTTGTTCCAAGAATGAACGACGTATACGAATTTTGTCCGATACAGCATCCTGCAAACGACCAGAAGACTGACAATATCACCACACACTTCGATTTCCATTCGATCCATGATACGGTCTGTAAGCTGGACGAACTGGGACACGATGTTCCGACGATCTACCGTTATCTTGGAGAATACACGGGGATCGACGTGATGAATATATCCATGAGCGACCCTGAGGTCATGTCGCTGTTCACCTCTACAGAAGCGCTCGGCGTAACGCCAGAAGACATCGACTCTCTGACAGGAACGTTTTCTCTGCCTGAAGTTGGCACATCCTTTGTGCGTCAGATGCTGATCGACACCCAGCCAAAGACATTTTCTGACTTGCTGCAGGTCTCGGGTCTTTCTCACGGTACGGATGTATGGATCGGCAATGCGTCTGAGCTGATCGAAAAGAAGATCTGTACGATCTCAGAAGTGATCGGAACCCGTGACAACATCATGGTGTATTTGATGCATAAGGGTCTGGAACCCGATATGGCGTTCAAGATCATGGAGATCGTCCGTAAGGGGAAAGCCACAAAACTGCTGACTGAAGATCATATCAAAGCCATGAAAGAACACGATGTGCCGCAGTGGTATATCGACTCCTGCATGAAGATCAAATATATGTTCCCGAAAGCCCATGCGGCCGCTTATATGATCGCCACATTACGGCTCGGATGGTACAAAGTACATCGGGCAAAAGAATACTATGCCGCTTATTTCACTGTCAGAAGCGACGACTTTGATGCTTCACTGGTTTGTAAGGGCAGAAATGCAGTGCGTGCCAAAATGCAGGATATCAGTGGAAAAATACAAAGGAAAGAAGCAAGCGCCAAGGAGATCTCTACCTATGCGACACTTCAGATCGTCAATGAAATGTTAGCAAGAGGAGTAGAAGTACTGCCCATAGACATTTATCGGTCAGATGCTAAAAAATTCCTGATCGAAGGAGAGAAGATCAGACTGCCGTTTTCTGCGCTGCCGGGTGTCGGTGAAGCTGCTGCGATCGCTTTGGCAGAGGCAAGGAATGAGGGAGAATTTGCTTCGATCGAGGATTTTCAGCAAAGAGCAAAAGTATCCAAAACCGTGATCGAACTGCTCAGAGAGATCGGCGCATTTGCTGACCTCCCCGAAACCAGTCAGTTGACATTTTGATATACTTTACATCATTAGGCTTCCTCAGGTATTGGAGAAGTGCCGTTTTACGCAGGATATTTTGTGCCG
>ONYV01000207.1 GCA_900322105.1 uncultured Eubacteriales bacterium
AGCGCCGGTAACAAGAATCGTTTTACCATTCAGACTAATATTCGCCATAAAGTCACTCCCTAAAACACTCTCCAAAATAATCTATCGGAACGAATGTACCCAAATGCACCCAAAAATCCATATCGTGTCATTGTATCATTATCACGGTTCAAACAGTCGGAGCGGCTATGATGATAAAGCTGAAGGGACTCACCCTTCACTCTCATACAAACTCTACGCCAAAGGTTCAATCACGGACGATCGCGATATAGTCCAATTTTCCGGACGCGCAGTACGCTCTCTTTGTCGGAAAAATACAATGATCCGAAACGGTCAGCAGCCGTTTCTTTTGAATATGAACAGAAACGTCTTAAAGATCAGTTTGATATCTACCCAAACGCTTCTTTCCATTATGTATCTGCGATCCATTTCCATCCATTCATCGAATGAAATACTGTTGCGGTTTTTGGTTGCCTGCCAGTAGCAGGTCAGTCCCGGCACTACTAAAAGTCTGAGTCGATCGCTTTCACGATACTGTTCCACTTCTCGTGGCAGCGGCGGTCTGGGTCCTACAAAGGACATCTGACCCAAAAAAATATTGATCAGCTGCGGCAGCTCATCAATATTTGTAGCACGCAGAAATTTTCCGATCTTCGTGATCCTGGGGTCGTCTTTGATCTTAAAGACAGGACCGTCCATTTCGTTTTTATCCATCAGCTCACTCAGCTTTTCTTCGGCATTTGCGCACATTGTACGGAATTTGAAGATCTTAAAGTGTTTTTCGTTTTTCCCTACACGCTCCTGCACAAACAGCGGTGACGCTTTATGGTCGTCGATCAGTATCAGTACAGAAATGATCAGAAAGGGAATGAAGAGGATCAGCAAACAAACCAAAGACACAAAAAAGTCGAACAATCTTTTTATGATATCGTACACGGGTTTCGGTTCAAAATGAAATTCGATCTCCTCATGTTTTTCCGAAGGACGAGCAGTACGGCTATTGTGTTCCGTTTTGGGAAGAACGGCATCCGCATTCAGTCCCGTTTCCATCGTGTCTGAAACCGAACTATCCAATTTCCCGGTTTTCGGAGCTTCCGTATTCAGATTCATTTTTGATCACCTTCCGTACATGACTCGTCTGACTGATGGAAAAATGCGAAAGCATAGAAGCTGCTTTTTCTTCCTGACATTCGGCAGAAGAATCGATCACCATCATCCATATATATTTCGGTCGTAAATTATTATCCGTTACGATTATAACACGTTTATTTCCAATACGTCAATGTAATACAAAGTATCACAATAATGTTGTCATAAAAATCACGCATCAAATGCTGCATTCCTGCTTTCATTGAGCTTCAGGAGCATGATTCTTAACAAAGATATTTGCAATCAAAAAACCGACCAGGTTTATCAGCAGTAACATAGTCGGTTTTACTTATTTTGTTGACAAACGATTGTTTGCAAGTGAACGATCTATCCTCTGAAGCAACTGTCTGATCACAACAGATACTTTTCTCAAAAGCATTATCTCCAGCGTCCGAGAAACTTTTTCGGCTTTTGGATCACAGGAGCATCAAAATATTTATTGTTAAAAATATCATACGTATTCTTTCTGATCCAGCGGGCGTACTGTTCTCCTAACTTTTTGTTTACCAACTCATACGCTGCTTTGGTATTTGGCGGACGCTGATCCACAGAATGGGCATCACTGCAAATTATGTGTGCCAGTTCCCATTCAAGATACTTCAGCGCACTGACGCCCTTATTGCTCACACCGCTGACAACAGCCGCCGCATTCACCTGCGCCACACATCCGAGCGACACCAGATCATAGAGTTGTGTCGGGTCATGTGTAAAATAGCTGTATCGTTCCACATGAGCCAGAATCGGCGTATAGCCCCGATCCAGAAGATTCCTGACCGTATGTGTGATGCCGTAGGGACGCATATTGGTAGGAAATTCGATCAGAATATAGTTTGTGTTTTCAAAGCAAAGCTGCGACACGTCCATGTCGATCAGGCGCATGGAAAAATAAATTTCCGCTCCGAGCTTTGTTTCCAATCCAAGCTCAGAAAAACCGTCCGTTTGTTTCAGCCGCTCAAAGCTGTCTGCTCTTGCTGCCAAGAATCTTTCGACAGAAGCTCTTTCGGGGTTAAAATGCGGCGTAAACACGATCTTGCGGATCCCCTGTTCTTTTTCAGCGCGAAGAAGCGCCATAGAGTCTTCTTCCGTCTGTGCGCCGTCGTCGATGCCGGGAAGAATATGGCAGTGCATATCTATCATAACGATCCCTGCCCTTTACGACTTGTTCTTTTTCGTGCTGCCGTAACCATAATAATAGTAATAATTGTAAGAAGAGTAGCGTGAATAAGAGCCTGCTGATTTCTCGCTGTAAATGCTGTACACAGCGCCCAGAATCTTTACACCTGCGGAATCCAGATTCTTCTTTGCTTTCAGCACAAGGTTCTTTTCCGTTTTATTGTGCCTCACGACCAGCAAAGCACCGTTCATGTATTTGCCAAGGGCAGCAGCATCCGTCACCAGCAGCACAGGAGGCGTATCGTAGATAACGTAATCATATTCCTTTTCCAGTGCGTCAATGACATCCTTCATTTTTTCGCTTGCGAGCAGTTCAGAAGGGTTCGGGGGGGTAGAGCCCGCCAAAAGAATGTGCATATTGGTATCGCTGATCTTTCTGATCGCTTTGAAAAGCTCGATCTCACCTTTAAGAACATTGGTCAGACCTTCCGTGTTTCTGCTGGAATCGATAAAGCGGTGTACGCTGGGACGGCGAAGGTCGCACTCGACCAGACAAACCTTTTTATCATAGCCCGAAAGCGTCAGCGCAAGGTTGACTGAAACATTGGTTTTTCCTTCATTTGCAAGGGCAGACGTGATCATGATCTTTTTACAGTCCTGAGCGGCTGTGATAAATTCAAGATTCGTACAGAGCATCTTATATGCTTCCACATAGCTGAAGGGCGCATTTTCATCCGCAACGCTGAAAAGCTGTTTTGTGGTGGGCTTTTGTCTTTTTTTGCTCATACCTTACTGAACTCCTTTCCGTCAACCTCGGGAATAATGCCGATGAGCGGCACATGAAGCGTATTCAGGATATCATCCTCTGTCTTGAAGGTGTTGTTAATCAGTTCTTTGAGGAATACCAGCAGCAGCACCA